>CAYFLO010000095.1:0-6444 GCA_964343995.1 uncultured Bifidobacteriaceae bacterium | reverse complement strand
GTGTCGGCCACGGCGATGACGGCAACGGCGGCTCCGTCGACGGCGACGGCGACCAGCGCATGCCCGGATGCGGCGAACCGCTCCTGCGCCTCGCGAAGTGCCGGAGGCATCGTCACCGACCAGTCGGACTCCAGCCACGAGGGGCGTCCGACGGCGACCGCATGCCCGTCGACGACGCCGGTGGCGCCGCCTCCCGGTACCGCCGTGAACGACTCCACGCCCGCGCGCGGCCCTGCGGCCTGCGCCGCCACCGCCACGGCCACGGGGTGACCGGAGGCGTCCTCGACCGGAGCGGCCAGCGCGAGCACGCGCGCGCGATCCCACCCGTCGGCGACCGCGAGGTCGACCACCTGCATGCGTCCCTCGGTGACCGTGCCGGTCTTGTCCAGCACGATCGTGTCGACGCGGCGCGTGGACTCCAGCACCTGCGGCCCGCGGATGAGGATGCCGAGCTGCGCGCCGCGACCGGTGCCGACGAGCAGCGCCGTCGGCGTGGCCAGACCGAGCGCGCACGGACAGGCGATGATGAGCACGGCCACCGCCGCGGTGAAGGCCTCCTGCGCACCGTGACCGGTGACGAGCCAGCCGATGAGTGTGGCGACCGCCAGCCCGATGACGATCGGCACGAACACCATCGACACCCGATCAGCCAGGCGCTGCACCGGGGCCTTGCCCGACTGCGCGGCCTCAACCAGGCGGGCCATGCCGGCGAGCTGGGTCTGGGCGCCGACCTGCGTGGCGCGCACGACCAGGCGGCCGCTGAGGTTGACGGTGGCGCCGATGACGCGATCGCCGGGCACGACGTCGACCGGCACCGACTCCCCGGTGACCACAGCGGTGTCGACCGCCGACATGCCCTCGGCCACGACACCGTCCGTGGCGATGGTGTCGCCCGGGCGCACGACGAACAGGTCGCCGACAACGACGTCGCCGATGGGCACCAGCAGCTCCACGCCATTGCGCACGACGGTGGCGTCCTTGGCCCCGAGCTCCAGCAGCAGGCGCAGCGCCTGGCTCGAGCGCGACTTGGCGCGCGCCTCCAGCCAGCGGCCCAGTAGAAGGAAGACGGTGACGCCGGCCGCGACCTCCAGGTACGGCTCGGCCGCACCGCCGGCCTGCGTGGCCAGCAGGGTGAAGCCCATGCGCATGCCGGGCTCGCCGGCACCGCCGAGGAAGAGCGCGTACAGCGACCACAGGTAGGCCGCACCCACGCCGACCGACACCAGCGTGTCCATCGTCACCGCGCCGTGGCGCAGGTTGGCCCACGCGGCCCGGTGGAACGGCAGCGCCCCCCACACCGCCACCGGCGACGCCAGCGCCAGCGCCGCCCACTGCCAGTAGGTGAATTGCAGCGCCGGGATCATCGACAGCAGCACGACGGGAACCGACAGGACGGTGCACACGATGAGCCGCTGGCGTAGGGAGTCGGCCGCGGATACGCCGGACGACCCGACGGCTCCACCGGCCGCCGCGTCAGCGCTCACGACGTCGCTGGCAGCATCGCCGGTGGCCGCCGGCAGCTCAGCCGGCGCATGTGCGGTGTAGCCGGAGTCGGCGACGACGTCGATGGCGTCCTGCACGCTCACCTGGTCGGGCAGCACGAGGTGTGCCTTCTCAGTGGCGTAGTTGACGGTGGCCGTGACGCCGGGGACCTTGTTGAGGTTGCGCTCGATGCGAGCCGCGCACGAGGAGCACGTCATGCCCTCGATCGCCAGGTCGACCTCGCGTGTGCCGGACATGCCGCCACGGTACCCCTGCGTCGTCGCACTACCGTGATCGCGTGCCGTCCGCCCCGTCCCGCCTGGCCGCCTACCTGGCCACGGCGACCCTCGCGCGATCGGCCACGGAGTCCACCGGTCCGGCCATCCTCATCGTCGCGATCTCGGTCCTCGGCAGTGCGACGAGCGGCTCGTACGTGTCGGCCTCGGTCACCGGCGCGGCCGCGGTGGGCGGACCGATCCTCGGCGCCCTCATCGACCGCTCGGCCCACCCGCGTCGGCTGTTCCTGGTCGGCATGGCCGTGCTGGCCGCGGGACTGGCGATCATCGACGCCACCATCGGTCGGATTCCACTGCCCCTGGTCATCACCGTCGCCATCGTCGCCGGCTTCGGCTACCCCGTCATCATCGGTGCGTGGTCGGCGCAGGTGCCGCGCATCGTCGCGCCCGACCGTGTGCGCCACGCGCTGTCCCTGGATGCCTCCACCTACAGCATCGCCGCCGTCGCCGCCCCGCCGCTCGCGTCGGCCCTCGTCGTGGTCAACGGTCGCGCGCCGCTGTGGCTGCCCATCGTGCTGCTCGTGCTGTCGATCCTCGTGCTCTCCCGCCTGCACCTGCCGCCGGCCGTGCACGTCGGTGAGCCCACCCGCCTGGTGCACGACCTGCGCGACGGCATGCGCACACTCGTCGCCCGGCCGGCTCTGCGTCGCACCACGATCATCACCGTCATCGGCTTCGGCGGCACCGCACCGTTCTTCATCGCCGCGCCCGTGCTCTCCCAGCACCTCACCGGGGGTCTGGGTCTCACCGGCGTGATCCTCGCCGCGTTCGCCATCGGCGGTGTGCTCGTGGCCCTGTGGGTGGCGCGCCATCCGGTGCGCCGTCCCGACCGCACGATCCTCGCCGCCACGCTGCTGTCAGCGTTCTTCCTGGCCGGTGTCGGCCTGGCGCCGAACGTGCCGCTGCTGCTGGCGTTCTCCTTCCTCATGGGTGCGGCCGAGTCGCCGCTGCTGTCGGCGATGTTCCAGGTGCGCACGCGGGAGTCCCCCGCACGCCTGCAAGCGCAGGTGTTCACCTTCTCCTCCTCCCTGCGCATGGCCTCCTTCGCGCTCACCTCGGCGGCGTGCGGCCTGCTGCTGCACCTGGGGTACGGCTGGGTGATCGCCCTGGGCGTCGTGCTGCACGTGGGGTCACTCGTCGTCGGCGTCGTGCTCGGTCCGCGACTGCCGCACCGACGCCACTGGCTGGGCGCGCGCGACTAGCCTGCTGCCGTGAGCAGCGCATCCACCGCAAGCAACGGCAGCACCGTGCGCGGCCGACTGGCGCTGGTGGGCAGCGGGGAGTACACCCCGGCGATGCAGGACGTCGAGGGCTGGCTTCTTGACGGACGTCCGCGTCGCTACGTGCAGCTGGCCACGGCCGCGGCACCCGAGGGCGAGCGCACACTCGACTACTGGTGGTCGCTGGGGGCTGATGCCGCCGCACGCCTGGACGCCGAGCAGGTTGTCGTCGACGTGCGCGTGCGCGCCGATGCCGACAACCCGGCGCTGGCGGCGCAGATCGCCGGCGCGGGACTGGTCTACCTGTCCGGCGGAAACCCTGCCTATGTCAATCGCACCCTGCAGGGCACCGCAGTGTGGCGGGCCATCCTCGACGCCTGGCGCGGCGGAGCGTCACTGGCCGGCTGCAGTGCCGGAGCCGTCGCGCTGGGTGGCCTGGTCACCGACTACCGCCGCGCGATCAATGCCACCGTCGACGGACTGGCGGTCGTGCCCACCATGCGCGTCATCCCCCACTTCGACCGGCTCGGCAAGGCCATCCCCGACATGGCGCTGCGGCTGCTCCTGCGCGAGGGCTACACGACCGTCGGAATCGATGAGGACACCGCGCTGCTCGCTCAGGATCCACGCGAGGAGGCGGACGAATCCGCGGACGATGCGCGCGGCGTGGAGCATGACAGCGCCCCCGACACATCGGCTCTGTGGTCGTTCCGATCACGCGGTGTGGGCAGCGCCTGGCGGCTGGACCGCGACCGCCGGCACCGCATCAACGCACCGCTGCGCCTCCCCGTCGCGACGTGACCGCTGACAACGTGACCGCTCCCGCCACCCTGCGCCCCGGCGTGCGCACGTACAAGCCGCGCCGCAGTCGCATCACCGAGGTGCAGTCCGCGGCACTCACCGTTGATGACGGCCTGCTGCTCGCGCGCCCTGACCGACCACTGCCCGACGGGCCCCTTGACCTCACAGCACTGTTCGGCGCCGGCACGCCGGTCGTGCTGGAGATCGGCTTCGGCACCGGCGATCCGGCGGCCCAGGTGATCGCCGAGGACCCGTCCACCGGGTACCTCGCCGTCGACATCCACACCCCCGGCGTGGGCGACCTCCTGCACCGACTGCGCGAGCTCGGCGCGACGAACGCGCGCGTGCTGGAGGCCGACGCGCTCGTTGTCCTGGAGCGCCATGTCTCGCCGCACTCCCTCACCACCGTGCGCGCACTCTTCCCCGATCCGTGGCCCAAGGCTCGACACCACAAGCGCCGGCTGGTGCAGCCCGCAGTGCTCGACCTCATTCGTTCGCGGCTGGTCCCGGGGGGTACCTGGCACCTGGCGACCGACTGGCCGGAGTACGCCGAGGCCATGGTGGAATGCTTCGCAGCGGACCCGCAGTGGTCCGGGGGCCCCGTGCCCCGCCCGTCCTGGCGGGTGCCGACGCGCTACGAGCGTCGCGCCCTCCGCGAGGGACGGACGTCCACGGACCTGCAGTTCCGCACGCACTGACCGCACGCTCCGCCCGCACGCACCACCGAGAGGACCGTCATGAGCCTGGCCCCCGATCGCACGCTCGGCACCACCGACCTCGTCGTCTCGCCGCTGTGCCTGGGCGCCAACGTGTTCGGCTGGACGGCCAACCGTGACGACTCCTTCGCGGTGCTGGATGCCTACGTGGGTGAGGGTGGCAACTTCATCGACACCGCCGACGCGTACTCCGCGTGGGTGCCGGGCAACTCCGGCGGGGAGTCCGAGACGATCCTGGGCGAGTGGATGGCCGCCCGCGGCAATCGCGACCGCATCGTCCTGGCCACCAAGGGCGGCAAGCTGCACGCCGATCTGTCGGTGTCGGCCGCCGGCCTCCGCAAGGCCCTTGAGCAGTCGCTGCAGCGCCTGGGCACCGACCACGTCGACCTGTACTACGCGCACCACGACGACCTCAACGTGCCGCAGGAGGAGACGCTGGGGATCCTCGACACGTTCGTGCGCGAGGGCAAGGTGCGCTACATCGGCGCTTCCAACTTCGACGGACCCCGACTGGCCAGTGCCCTGGAGATCGCCCGAACCAACGGCCTGGTCCCCTACGCCGTGCTGCAGAACCACTACAACCTCATGGAGCGCGAGCCCTACGAGTCGACGATCGCGCCGATCGTCGCCGAGCACGGCATGGAGCTGCTCCCCTACTACTCCCTCGCGCGCGGCTTCCTCACCGGCAAGTACCGCGGCGGCGTGACGATCGACAGCCCGCGCGCCAAGGGCGTGGAGCCGTACCTCAACGAGCGCGGCGACCGCGTGCTCGATGTGCTGTCGTGGCTGGCCGGCGAGCGCGGCGTCACGATGGCCGAGATCGCCCTGGCGTGGCTGTTGGCCAAGCCCACGGTCGGTGCGGCCCTGGCCAGTGCGCGCAACCTCGAGCAGTTCGCCGGCATCGACGACGTCACCGTGAGCCTGGACGCCGACGCGATCGCCGCTCTCGACGTGGCCTCAGCGCAGTAGGGCACAGGGGACCCGGCGGATGGCGACGAAGCCGCCGGCGCGCGCGTGGCTCACGCGCAACCTCATCGTCCTCACCCTCGTCTCGCTCACCCAGGACGCGGCCAGCGAGCTCATCTACCCGCTGCTGCCGCTGTTCGTCACCGGGGTGCTCGTGGCACCGCCCGTCGTGCTCGGCGTGGTCGAGGGCGTGGCCGAGGCCACCGCGGGCATCACCAAGTACGTGAGCGGGCGATGGTCCGACACCGCAGGGCGCAAGCCGTTCGTGGCCTGGGGCTACGGCTTCGCGGCCGTGGGCAAGGTGCTCGTCGCTGCATCGGTGGCGTGGCCGATGCTTCTGGCCGGACGCGTCGTCGACCGCTTCGGCAAGGGGATGCGGTCAGCCCCGCGCGACGCCCTGATCGCGCAGTCCACGCCCCCGGCGGACTACGGCAAGGCGTTCGGCTTCCATCGCGCCGGTGACACGTTCGGTGCCGTCATCGGACCGCTGCTCGGCCTCCTCGCGCTCACCCTGCTCAACGGCAATGTGCGCGCGGCCATGTGGTGGGCAGTCGTGCCCGCGGTGGCGTCGGTGCTGCTCGTGCTGCTCGTGCGCGAGGTGCGCGCCCCGCGTGCACCGCGAGCCGAAGCAGCCGTACGCGCCGAGCGGCGTCGGATGCGCTGGTCGCTGCGTCGGGCCGAGCGCGGTGACGGACTGCTCGACTCCCCGCTGCCGTCGCAGTTCTGGCGAGTGGCCTCGGTGCTCGTCGTCATCACGATCGTGAACTTCCCCGATGCCCTGCTGCTCCTGCGCCTCATCGACATCGGCTTCTCGACGACGGCGATGATCCTGGCGTACGTCGGCTTCAACCTGGTCTACACACTCGGGGCTTACCCCGCCGGAGCGCTCGCCGACCGCTGGCCGCGGCCGGTGGTCTACGCGGTCGGCCTGGCCGCTTTCGTCGTCGGGTACGCCGGCCTGGG
>CAYFLO010000094.1:0-6454 GCA_964343995.1 uncultured Bifidobacteriaceae bacterium | reverse complement strand
TCACCGACGGCCTTGAGGCCGAGCGCGAGCAGGGCATCACCATCGACGTGGCCTACCGGCACATGAACCTGCCCAATGGCCGTCGCGTGCTCATCGCCGACGCCCCCGGCCACGAGCAGTACACGCGCAATATGGCGGTGGCCGCCTCCAACGCCGATGTCGCCGTGCTTCTGGTCGACGCGGCCCGTGGCATCCGTCCGCAGACTCACCGGCACCTCACCGTGTGCGCGCTCATGGGCGTGCGCACGGCCGTGCTGGCGATCAACAAGATGGACCTCGTCGATTACTCCGAGCAGGTGTTCTCCGGGCTCGTCGACGAGATCCGCGCCACCGCCGAACGTCTGGGCATCCCGCAGGTGGTCGCGATCCCGGTGAGCGCGGTGGCGGGCGAGAACGTCACCACGCCGGCCACACAGCTGCCGTGGTTCGACGGCCCCAGCCTGCTGGGATTCCTCGAGCAGTGGCAGCCCGTGCCCGCCGCAGCCGATCCGGGCCTGCGCTTCCCGGTGCAGTACATCGTGCGCGCCGAGGGCAACTTCCGCGGATACGCCGGCACCGTCGTCGCAGGGTCAGTGCGCCCCGGTGACTCCATCACGGTGGCCGACTCCGGGCGCACCGCGATCGTCGATCGCATCGTCACCGCCGACGGCGATCTCGCCCAGGCGCTCACCGGGCAGGCCGTCACGCTCACGCTTGATCACGAGGTCGACGTCACCCGTGGAGATCTTCTTGCGGCGGGCTCAGGTGTCGAGCCCGCCGACCGCTTCGCCGCCGAGCTGGTGTGGCTGGGGGAGCAGCCGCTGGCGCACGGGCGCTCCTACCTGCTGGTGTCCGGCTCCCGCTCAGTGCCGGCCACGGTCACCAACGTGCGCAACCGGCTCGACGTGGTCTCCGGCCACGAGCATGCCGCGCGGGTGCTGGAGATGAACGACATCGGTCGCGTCGAGATCGCCACCGACCGGCCGCTGCCGATGGATCCGTATGCCGAGTGCCGCGACACCGGCGGGTTCGTCCTGGTCGACCGGGTCACCGCCGACACGGTGGCCGCGGGCATGGTGCTGCACTCCATGCGCCGCTCGACCAACGTCGTGCGACACGACTACGCCGTCGACCAAGCGGCGCGCACTGCACTCATGGGCCATCCCGCGCGCGTGGTGTGGCTCACCGGCCTGTCCGGCGCCGGCAAGTCGACCATTGCCGACGCCGCCGTGCGCGCGCTGCACGGCATGGGCGTGAAGACCTACGTGCTCGACGGCGACAACGTGCGCCACGGCCTGAACAAGGATCTCGGCTTCACCCCCGAGGACCGGGCCGAGAACGTGCGCCGCGTCGCCGAGGTGGCCCGGCTCATGCACGACGCCGGACTCGTCGTCTTCGTCGCCCTGGTCTCACCGTTCGAGGCCGACCGCCAGGCCGCCAAGGAACTCTTCGCCCCCGGCGAGTTCCTGGAGGTCTACGTCGACACGCCCTTGGAGGTCGCCCAGGAGCGCGACCCCAAGGGCCTGTACGCCAAGGCCCAGACCGGATCGATCCCGAATATGACGGGCGTCGGGCAGGCCTACGAGGTGCCGGCTCACCCCGACCTGATCCTGAGGGGCACGGGCGACCTCGACGCCACGGTCCAGGTCCTGGTCACCGCGATCATCGGGGAGTAGCCCGGATCGGGCAGGATGACCCACTGTGTCCGGCCCCAACACCTCCTTCGACCCCAAGCAGGTCGCCAGCCTGGATGCCCAGGCGGTCGCCGGCATGGTCGATCAGGCCCGCCAGGCCATCGCGGCCGCGAGCGACCTGGCGGCGTTGAAGGAGGCCCGCCTGGCCCACGCGGGCGATCGTTCACCGCTGGCCCTAGCCAACCGCGAGATCGGCGCCCTGCCGCCGGCGGCCAAGGCCGAGGCAGGCAAGCGGGTCGGCGAGGCCCGCGGCCAGGTGCGCGACCTGCTCGAACGCCGGCAGGCCGAGCTCGAGGCCGATCGCGACGCTCACGTGCTGGCGGCGGAGCGGGTCGATGTCACCCTGCCTACCGACTGGCAGCCCGTCGGCGCCCGGCACCCGCTGACCACGCTGATGGAGCACATCGGCGACCTGTTCATGGCCATGGGCTACGACATCGCCGAAGGGCCCGAGGCTGAAGCGGAGTGGGCCAACTTCGACGCGCTCAACGTGCCGCCGGACCATCCCGCGCGCACGATGCAGGACACCTTCTGGGTCGAGTCACCCGACAGTGGCGTGGTGCTGCGCACTCAGACGTCGCCGATCCAGATCCGCGCGCTGCTCGAGCGGCCGCTTCCGGTCTACGTCATCGCTCCTGGTCGCGTCTATCGCACCGACGAACTCGATGCCACGCACACGCCCGTGTTCCACCAGGTCGAGGGACTGGCGGTCGACGAGGGCCTGACCATGGGTGACCTCAAGGGCACCCTCGACCACTTCGCCCAGGCGATGTTCGGTGAGGGCATCGTCACGCGCCTGCGCCCGTCGTACTTCCCCTTCACCGAGCCCAGCGCCGAGCTCGACGTGCAGTGCTTCGTGTGTCGCGGCGCGTCGGTCGGTAACCCTGATACCCCCTGCCGTACCTGTGGCAGCGAGGGCTGGATTGAGTGGGGCGGCTGCGGCATGGTCAATCCGCGGGTCCTGCGCGCGGCCGGTGTCGACACCGATCGCTACCGGGGATTCGCCTTCGGCATGGGCGTGGAGCGCACGCTGATGTTCCGCAACGGCGTCACCGACATGCACGACATCGTCGAGGGCGACGTCCGATTCTCGCGTGCCTTCGGGCTGGAGGCCTGATGCGCGCCCCGATGTCGTGGCTGCGCGAACTCGTGGCCATCCCTGCGGACCAGACCGGTCGCGATGTGGCCGAGCGCCTCATCCGAGCCGGCCTGGAGGTTGAGTCGGTTGAGTCCGTCGGCGGGGGAGTCGACGGGCCGCTGGTGGTCGGGCGGGTGCTGCAGATCGAGGAGCTCACCGAGTTCAAGAAGCCGATCCGGTGGTGCCAGGTCGATGTCGGCCCCGAGCACGGTGGTGTCCGAGGCATCATCTGCGGTGCGCGCAACTTCACGCAGAACGACATCGTCGTCGTCGCGCTTCCCGGCACCACGCTGCCGGGAGGCTTCACCATCACCGCCCGCGAGACCTACGGACACGTCTCCGACGGAATGATCTGTTCCGAGCGCGAGCTCGGCATCTCCGATGAGCACGCGGGCATCCTCGTGCTCCCTGGCGGTGAGATCGGCAGTGATGCCAAGGCGTACCTGGGCATGGGAGACGAGGTCCTCGACATCGCCGTCACCCCCGACCGCGGCTACGCCCTGTCGATGCGCGGCATCGCCCGCGAGGTGGCGATCGCCTACGGGGTTACGTTCCACGACCCCGTTGATTCCATCGCCGACCTGCCGGCCCCGTCTGCGGCCCACGCCCCGGCCGAGTGCGGCAGCGACGACCTCGACGCGTGCGCGCTGTTCACCCTGCGCACGGTGATCGGCATCGATCCCACGGCCACATCACCGCGCTGGATGCAGCAGCGCCTTGCCGCCTGCGGCATGCGGCCGGTGTCGCTCGCCGTCGACATCACCAACTACGTCATGCTCGAACTGGGCCAGCCGCTGCACGCCTTCGATCTGGACCTGCTGCGCGGTCCGGTGCGGGCCGCACACGTTCCTGCGGGCACGCTCTTTGAGACCCTCGACCATGTTGAGCGCACCCTGACCGCCGACGACCTGATGATCCGCGACGACTCCGGTCCGCAGGGGCTGGCCGGTGTCATGGGTGGGCTCACCTCCGAGGTGCACGACGGCACAACCTCGATCGCCATGGAGGCGGCGTGGTTCACGCCGGAGACCGTGGCCCGCGCGTCGCGCCGGCACCGACTGTCGTCGGAGGCCTCGCGCCGCTTTGAGCGCGGGGTTGACCGCACGCTGTCGCCGTACGCCTCCGCGCGGGCGATCGGCCTGCTGCTGGAGCTCGCGGGGGGCACCTACTGCGGCATGACCGCGGTCGAGGCGCCCTATACGCCCACGGTCATCACGATGGCCGTCGACGAGCCCGCGCGTGTGGCGGGCATGCCGATCCCCGCCGACCGCGTCGTGGAACTGCTGCGGGCCGTGGGCTGCGAGGTCGAGGGCACCGACACCCTCACCGTCACCGCGCCCACCTGGCGCCCCGACCTGCGCGATCCGGCCGACCTCGTCGAGGAGGTGGTGCGGCTGGTCGGCTACGACGCGCTGCCGTCCACGCTTCCCATCGCCGCGCTGGGGCACGGGCGCACGCGGGCCCAGCGGGCTCGGCGTCGGGTGGGCACGGCACTTGCGGCACGCGGAGCGATTGAGGTGCTCACCTACCCGTTCGTCGGGCCGGTCGAGCTCGATGCGCTCCACCTGCCGGCCGACGATGCCCGACGGGTCACCGCACGCCTGGCCAACCCGCTGTCCGATGAGCAGCCGTACCTGCGCGGCACGCTCATTCCCGGCCTGGTCGGCGCCGCCCAGCGCAACCTCGGGCGCGGCTCGAGCGACCTGCGGATCTTCGAGGTCGGCTCGGTGTTCCGCGGTGCCCTGGGCTCGCCCGGCCCCCGCGTGCCGGTCACGCACCGTCCCAGTGACGAGCACTGGCAGGCCCTCAACGACGCGCTGCCCAATCAGCCCACCCACGTGGCGGTGCTCCTCGCCGGTGACCACTCGCCCGCGGGCTGGTGGGGTCCGGCCGTGCCGCAGACCTGGGCCGCAGCGATTGAGCATGCTCGCCTCATCGCCGACGTCCTCGGGGTCACGCTCGTCGTCGAGCAGGGCGCCGATCCGATGCTCCATCCGGGGCGTGCGGCTCGGCTCGTGGTCGACGGCGTCGACGTCGGCATCGCTGGCGAACTGCATCCGCGCGCCGTGGAAGCCCTGGGCCTGCCGGCTCGCACGAGCGTGATGGAAATCGACCTCACCGCGCTCATCGCCGCCGAACCCGACGTGCGCCCCGCGCCGTCGGTGAGTGCCCAGCCGGTCGCCAAGGAGGACGTCGCCCTCGTGGTCGACGCCGATGTCCCCGCGGCAGCAGTCCAGCAGGCACTGGTCGACGGGGCGGGGGAGCTGCTGGAGTCCGTGCGCCTGTTCGACGTGTACACCGGGGCCCAGGTGCCTGAGGGCAAGCGCTCGCTGGCCTTCGCCCTGCGTTTCCGGGCACCCGACCGCACCCTGTCGGCGGCCGACATCGCGGCGGCGCGCGAGCAGGCCATCGCCCGGGCGGGGGCCCAGTGCGGGGCGATCCTGCGCGGCTGAACGCCCCGTGACGCCTGGGGCGCGCGGGAAACCATATGCGCGTATGCGTATACTGGGCGCATGATCCGAGCATCCATCGCCGGCGCCTCCGGCTATGCCGGCGGGGAGCTGCTGCGGCTGCTCGCTGCCCACCCACACCTGCAGATCGCCGCCATCGCGGCCGGATCGCGCGCGGGGGAGCGCGTCGTCGACGTGCACCCGGCCCTGGCCAGCCTGGCCGATCGCACCCTGGACCCCACCGACCCCGCGTTGCTCGCCGACGCCGACATCGCCTTCCTGGCACTGCCGCACGGGGAGTCCGCCGCTCTGGTCGCGCAATTGCCGCCCGCGGTGCGCGTCGTCGATCTCGGCGCCGACTTCCGGCTGCACGATGCCGCCGCGTGGCGGCAGTACTACGGCAGCGACCACGCGGGCACGTGGACCTACGGGCTGCCTGAACTTCCCGGCGCACGATCGGCCGTCGCAGCATCCACGCGCGTGGCCAACCCCGGCTGCTACGCCACCTCGGTCGCCCTGGCCCTGGCGCCGCTGCTCGTCGCCGGGCTGGTCGAGGCGCACGACATCGTCATCGTCGCCGCCTCGGGAACCTCCGGTGCCGGACGCAAGCCGTCCGACACTCTCCTCGCCTCCCAGGTGATGGGCTCGATGTCGGCGTACAAGACCGGTGGCACGCACCAGCACACCCCCGAGATGGAGCAGTCGCTGTCGCAGGCAAGCGGCCAGGATGTGCGGCTGTCGTTCACGCCGCTGCTGGCACCCATGCCGCGCGGCATCGTGTCGACGTGCACGGCACTGGCGACTCCGGGCACCGGTGCTGACGACGTCCGCGCCGCCCTGCACGCGGCCTATGCCCACGAGCCGTTCGTCACGCTGCTTCCCGCGGGAGTGTGGCCGCACACCGGTTCGGTCGCGGGCTCCAACGCCGTCCAGCTGCAGTGCGCCCTCGACCCTCACACCGGTCGGGTCACGGTCGTGAGCGTGCTGGACAACCTCGTCAAGGGGGCGGCCGGCCAGGCCGTGCAGAACGCCAACCTCATGCTCGGGCTCGACGAGACCGCGGGCCTGCCGATCGATGGAGTCGCCCCATGAGCGTCACGGCTGCCGAAGGATTCCGCGCCGCCGGAGTGCGCGCCGGGATCAAGAAGTCCGGGCGCCCCGATGTCGCCCTCGTCGTCAACGACGGGCCCCTC
>CAYFLO010000093.1:0-6495 GCA_964343995.1 uncultured Bifidobacteriaceae bacterium | reverse complement strand
CGACGCCAGCATCGCCTCGTGATCACCGCCGGGGAGATCCGTGCGACCGATCGACCCGGCGAAAAGGACGTCGCCGGAGAACATGGTGTCGTCGAGGGTGAAGACGACGGACCCTTCGGTGTGTCCGGGAGCATGGTGGACACGCAAGGACAGGCCGGCCAGGTCGATGACGTCGTCGTCGCCGACGATGCGGACGTCGTCGGGTTCGGTGAGCTCAAGCTGGTGGCGGGTCATGGCCAGGAGCGTTTCGCGGGCCGCCAGGATGCTGCTGCCGGCCGGATCGGCAAGCCGGTACCGGTCATCGCGGTGGACGACGGCCGGGATGCTGAACGTCGACGTCACTGGGGCGACCGACCAGACATGGTCGATGTGCCCGTGGGTGAGCAGGACCGCGGCCGGGGTGAGGCGGTGCTCGGCGATGATCTCCTGCACCCCACCGAAGGACTCCTGCCCCGGATCGACCACCAGGCAGGGTTCTCCGGGGCCTGCGGCCAGGACGTAGCAGTTCGTCGCCCACGATCCGGCGGGGAATCCGGCAACGAGCACGGCCCCTCCTGAACCTCGCAACTGACCCATCGATCCGGCTGGTCAGCCTATCGGGGCAGTGACGGGACGAACGCGAGCAGATCCCGGCCCGTAAAGTGGCGTCGCCGAACAACCGCTCGGCGGCCCGCAGGGCGTGGGCACAGTGCTCGGGGAGGGCTTTCGGTGGCAGGGCGTAAGCGCGAGAAGGAGTTGGCCCGCGCCAAGTACGCGCGTCAGTCCGGGCGCCGGGACCAGCGCGCCCTCCGGCAGCGGCGCGTGAACATCGGGATCGGGATCGCAGTCGTGGTCGCCGTTGTGGCGGCGCTCGTCGGTATCGCCATCACGGTCGTGCACGCCAACGCCAATTCAACCGCTGAGGCTCCTGCGACACCCACGCCCTCTGCTGCACCGACTACCGCGCCGTCCCCCACCTCGGCAGCCACGCCATCGCCCACATCACCGTCCGCGTCGACCGCCCCGGCTGCGTGCGCGAGCGCCTCTCCCACGGCTAAGCCCACCGCCAGTTTCGCCTCGGCTCCCGCAAAGTCCGGCACCTTGCCCACCACGCTCACGCTGGCCACCAACTGCGGTGACATCGTGATCGCCCTTGATCCGAAGGCTCCGATCACCGTGGGCAGTGAGGCGTTCCTGGCCGGCCAGCATTTCTACGACGGCACGGCGTGCCACCGCCTCACCACCCAGGGAATCTTCGTGCTGCAGTGCGGCGACCCCAAGGGCGACGGCACCGGCGGCCCGGGCTACACGATCCCCGACGAGAACCTGCCTTCAGCCTCCGGCGTCAACTACCCCGCCGGAACCGTGGCCATGGCCAACGCCGGGGCCAACACCGGCGGCTCCCAGTTCTTCTTGGTCTACCAGGACACCACCCTGCCCCCCGGTTACTCCATCTGGGGCACGGTGACGACCGGACTGGACACCCTCAAGGCGATCGCGGCGGCCGGCACGGCCAATGGCACCCCGGATGGCCCCCCGGCACAGCCGGTCGTCATCAAATCGGCAACGATCTCAGGCTGAAACACCGGCGGCTAGGGTGTGGCGGCCACACTGACTGCTGTAAGCCTGCCCGACCTGGAGGACCCGTGCCCGAGAGCATCCCGACCCCGGCCGCCCTGCGGCCGGCCGGGCCGCGCCCGTCGGCCGTCACCCCGGTCACGGTCGAGGCACCGCCCGCCAGCGATCCCTCGGCCTTCGGCCGCGTCGAGGCCGACGGCACCGTCATCCTGCGCGCACCCGAGGGCGAGATCGTTGTGGGCCAGTGGGCCGCGGGAGAGCCGGCCGAGGGCCTGGCGTTCTTCGGCCGCAAGTACGACGACCTCGTCGTCGAGGTCGACCTCCTCACTCGTCGACTCACCGAGCGACGCACCCAGGCCGAACAGGCAGCCCCTGTTCTTGCTCGCGTCCGCGAGGCCCTCGCCCAGCGCAGTTTCGTGGGTGACGTCGCCAGTCTTGCGGCCAAGTGCGATGCCCTTGAGGCAGCCATCCTCACCGCTCGCGCCGAATCCTCCGAGCGCAAGGCACAGCAGCGCGCCCAGTCACTCGCCGCGCGCGAGGCCCTCGTCGGTGAATCCGAGTCGCTCGCCACCTCGACCGCCTGGAAGGCCACGACGGAGCGCTACGCCGCCATCGTCGAGGAGTGGAAGGCCCTGCCACGGGCCGACCGCACCCAGGAGCAGGAGCTGTGGGCCCGACTCAGTGCCGCTCGCACCGCATTCGACAAGGCCCGGCGCACCCACTTCACCGCCCTGGAGGCGCAGCGCAAGCTCTCGCTGGGCGCTAAGCGCGATCTCATCGCCCAGGCCGAGGCTCTCGCCTCCTCCACCGACTGGGCCGCCACCGCCCGTCGCCTGCGTGACCTCATGGCCGACTGGAAGGCCGCCCCTCGCGGTTCGAAGTCCGACGAGGATCGTCTGTGGAAGCGCTTCAAGGCTGCCCAGGACGCCTTCTACGCCGCGCGTACAGCGGCAGAGGAGGCCGAGCAGGAGGCCCTTCGCGTCAATGTTCCCGCCAAGGAAGCGCTCGTCGCGCAGGCCGAGGCTCTCGTGCCCGCGAGCGATCCCAAGGCCGCACGCGCCTCCCTGCGCACACTTCAGGAGCGCTGGGACGTCACCGGCGACGTACCCCGCGCTGACCGTGAGCGCCTGGAGACCCGCCTTCGCCGCGTCGACGAGGCCCTGCGCAAGGCTGAGAACGACGCCTGGCAGCGCAGCAATCCGGAGAAGCGGGCCCGCGCTGAGTCGACTGCCAATGCCTTCACCGAAGCCTTGGACCGCATGGAGGAGCAGCATCGCGCGGCGGTTGCCAGTGGCAACACCCGCAAGGCCGAGGAGCTCGCCGCGTCGATTGCGAGCACGCGGGCGCTCCTGGAGGCCGCTCGCGGCGCGACCCGCTAGACGCGGTAGACGTCGTACACACCCTCCACGGCCCGCACGGCCTTGAGCACCGACCCCAGATGCTTGGGGTCAGCCATCTCGAAGGTGAAGCGCGACAACGCGACCCGATCGCGCGTTGTCGACACCGACGCACTCAGGATGTTCACGTGGGTGTCCGAAAGTGCACGAGTGACGTCTGACAGCAGACGAGCCCGATCGAGTGCCTCCACCTGAATGTTCACTAGGAAGACACTCGACGAGGTAGGCGCCCATTCCACGTCGACGAGTCGACCATCCTCGCCACGCAAGGACGCGCTGTTGGGGCAGTCCGCCCGGTGCACCGATACACCCGCACCGCGGGTGACGAAGCCCAGGATCTCGTCACCCGGGACAGGAGTGCAGCACTTGGCCAGCTTGACCCAGACATCGTCCGCCCCCTTGACGACGACACCCACATCACCGCTCGAACGCCGAGCAACCGAACGGCCACCGGACGGCCGGAACACCTCGGCAGCGTCGTCCGCCGCCGCATCCACTCCCCCGGCCGCATCGACCAGTCGCTGCACGATGGTGGCTGCCGACACCTTGCCCTCACCGACCGCGGCGTAGAGCGCGGTGATATCCGGCTGGTGGAGGTCGAGTGCGATGGCCGTCAGGGCCTGATTGGTCATCATCCGCTGAAGCGGAAGCCCCTGCTTGCGCATGGCGCGCACGATCGCGTCCTTGCCGTTCTCGATCGCCTCATCACGGCGTTCCTTGGAGAAGTACGCCTTCATCTTGGAGCGTGCCCGCGGTGACGCAACGAAACTCAGCCAGTCGCGGCTTGGTCCGGCTCCCTCAGCCTTGGAGGTGAAGATCTCAACGACGTCGCCGTTCTCCAGCGTGGATTCCAGCGGCACGAGTTTGCCGTTCACGCGCGCGCCCACGCAGCGGTGACCCACCTCCGTGTGCACCGTGTAGGCGAAGTCGACAGGGGTCGACTGCGATGGAAGTGCAATGACATCGCCCTTGGGCGTGAAGACGAACACCTCGGTGGTGCCGAGGTCGAACCGCAGGGAGTCCAGAAACTCGTCGGGGTCCTCAGTTTCGCGCTGCCACTCCAGCAGCTGCCTCAGCCAGCCGAAATCCTCCGGGCCCTGCTTGCCGCCCACGTCAGCCTGCTTGTAACGCCAGTGGGCAGCGACGCCGTATTCCGCTGCCCGATGCATCTCCACGGTGCGAATCTGCATCTCCACGGGGCGGCCCCCAGGACCGATGACGGTGGTGTGCAGGGATTGGTACATATTGAACTTCGGCATGGCGATGAAGTCCTTGAACCGCCCCGGCACCGGGCTCCAATGGGCGTGGATGATGCCCAGAGCCGCATAGCAGTCACGGATCGAGTCGACCAGGATGCGCACGCCTACGAGGTCGTAGATGTCGGCGAAGTCGCGACCGCGCACCACCATCTTCTGATAAATCGAGTAGTAGTGCTTGGGTCGCCCAGTGACGGTCGCGCGCACCTTGCCCTTCTTCAGGTCCGCATCGATCTGGTCGACAACTCCAGTGAGGTATTCATCGCGCTGGGGTGCCCGCTGACCGACCAGATGAACGATCTCGTCATACATCTTGGGGTACAGCGTGGCGAATGCCAGGTCCTCCAATTCCCATTTGACTGCGTTCATTCCGAGTCGATGGGCCAGGGGGGCGTAGATCTCCAGAGTTTCGCGCGCCTTCTTGGCCTGCTTGTCCTCGGGCATGTAACGAAGCGTGCGCATGTTGTGAAGGCGATCGCCGAGCTTGATAACGAGAACTCGGATGTCACGAGCCATGGCGACGACCATCTTGCGCACGGTCTCCGCGGCACTCGCCTCGCCGTAGGTGACCTTGTCGAGTTTGGTCACGCCGTCGACGAGACTGGCGATCTCGTCGCCGAAGTCCTCCCGGAGTGCGTCCAGGGCATACCCGCAGTCCTCGACCGTGTCATGAAGGAGGGCCGCCGCCAGCGTGGGAGCGGTCATGCCGAGATCGGCCAGGATCGTGGCCACGGCAAGTGGGTGGGTGATGTACGCCTCGCCCGATCGCCGCGTCTGGCCGCGGTGGAGATACTCCGCGGTCGCGTATGCGCGCTCCACCAGGCGGGTGTCGGACTTGGGGTGGTACTTGCGCAGGGTGCGCATCAGCGGTTCAAGTTCTGGGGTGCCGGACTTGGAGCCCGCCAGCCGGGCGATCCGTGATCTCAGACCGCCGGAATCTGAACCGGCACGCTCGGCCATCCGGTCAGGAGCCCCCGTCGCAGCAGTCGGCTGCGTGACGGTTGCTGCCTCATCGGTCACCGCTGCCTCCTCGCGCGTCCCGTCAGTCTACGGGGCGTTCGAACGAGTGCGGACTACCGCGATCGGCGCGAGCGTGCCTGGCGTCGAGGCTGCTGGCGCGGACCGGTCGCCACGCGAGTGGAGGGAGCGGACCCGGGAGCCGGCATCGGTTCGCCCGAAGCCACGGCCTGCCGCCGCCGCGCCAGGACCCGTGCCTGGAGCGCGCGCATCTCCGGTTGCCGCGACTTGATCTGCGCCAGGAACGGGGTGGCGATGAAGATCGAGGAATACGCACCCGCCGCCATGCCCACGGCAAGTGCCACGGCCAGATCCAGGAGTGTGCCGGCGCCCAGGAGCCCTGCGCCCACGATGATGATGGCGAGCACGGGCAGGAGCGCCACGATCGAGGTGTTGATGGACCGCACCAGCGTCTGATTGACCGCGAGGTTGGCCGCCTCCGAGTAGGTCATGACCGATTGGCCGGCGATCCCGCGGGTGTTCTCCTTGACCTTGTCGAAGACCACGACGGTGTCGTAGAGCGAATAGCCCAGGATCGTCAGCAGGCCGATGACGGTGGCGGGTGTGACCTCAAGCCCGGTCACCGCGTAGATGCCGATGGTGATGACGAGGTCATGAGCAAGAGCCACCAGCGCGGCCACGGCCATGCGCCACTCGAAATAGATGGCCAGGAAGATCGAGACCAGCAGCAGGAACACGAGCAGGCCCTGGAGCGCCTTCTTGGAGATCTCCGCTCCCCAGGTGGGACCGACAATCTGCGCCTTGATGTCACCGGCCTGCACGCCACACGCCTTGGCCAGCTGGGATGAGACGACCAGACTCTGATCCGCCGAGAGCGGCTCAGTCTGCACAGTGATCGTGCCGTTGGCGGACTTGGTGACGATCGCCTGACCACCCGAGGTCGATTCGGCCGCTGTGCGCGCCTGCTCGATGGAGCAGGTGGCGTTCGGCACCGAGAAGGACGCACCACCGCGAAACTCGATGCCCAGGTTCAGGCCGCGGAAGATCAGTGCGCCGATGCAAACGATGAGGATGGCCCCGGAAATGGCGTACCAGAGCTTGCGGCGACCGACGAAATCGATCGACACCTCGCCGTTGTAAAGCCGGCGTCCCAGTCCACGCACGCTCATGACGGCTCCTCCGGGGACTCGGTAGCGGTCGGCGCAGGCACGGATTCCGTATCGCCAGCACCTGCCGTCGACGTCGATCCGCGGCGGCGCCGAGAGCCAGCGATCGTGCCGAGCACGCTGTGGCCGCCCAGACGACTG
>CAYFLO010000092.1:6325-6511 GCA_964343995.1 uncultured Bifidobacteriaceae bacterium | reverse complement strand
GGTCGTAGGCGAGCAGCACGCCGCCGCCCAGGCGCACCGGGTCGACGACCTGCGTCGTGATCGACCCGTTGCTGTCGGCGTAGCCCAGCCACACCGGCCGGGTCTCGGCGAGCGCCGCGCGCAGGGCCGCGACCACAGCCGACGGGCTGGCGGGCTCGAGCGCAGGAGCGTCGTGCGCTGCCTCCT
>CAYFLO010000092.1:5973-6315 GCA_964343995.1 uncultured Bifidobacteriaceae bacterium | reverse complement strand
GGCCACGACGGTGTCGGCCAGCCGGGTGAGATGGAGCGACGCCAGACGGCGGTCGGTAAGCATGGCGGTGAGGGCGTCGGGGTCGTCGACGCGCGCATACGACAGGGCGCGGCCCACGCGCACCGATCCATGGCGTCGCGCCACGTCGTCGACGAGGTAGCCCACCGCCTGCGGCACCGGCGTGCGCGACAGGCGCGCCAGGAGCGCGTGGATGTCGGCGCCGTCGCGTCCGGCATCCAGGGCCCGGCGCAGCGAGCCATCGGTGATGCGGAAGACCGTGGCGTGGCCGCGCGACTCCACGTCGGCCAGCAGGCGCAGGTCACGCCACAGCGCGGCGGGCAG
>CAYFLO010000092.1:0-5962 GCA_964343995.1 uncultured Bifidobacteriaceae bacterium | reverse complement strand
ACCTGCTGCAGTGGCGCGCGCCCCGGCGCATGGGCGCGCGCCACTGCAGCAGGTCGTGCACCTGCTCGGCCGTCATCGCGTGGCCGACGGGAAGCCCGGCGAGCACCGCGAGCACCTGCTCACGCAGGACCGGGACCGCGCGACGATCGAGGTCGGCGGCCAGCAGCTGCGTGCGCTCGGTGGCCGTCGACGACAGTCGGGGCAGCGCGAGCCACGCCAGGGCGAGGTCGGCCCACTGCCGTGCGGTGCTCGCCTGCTGCCAGGTGTCGAAGCGGTCGGTGGGCAGCCAGCTCGGCTCCTCCTCGCCGTCATCGGCGAGCAGACGGGCGGCGTGGGCGAGATCGATCGTCAGTGCTGTGGCGGTGACGTCGAGCCCGAGGTCGCGCATCGCTGTCGCGAGATCGCGGATGGCCAGGCCGCCGCTGCGCAGCACGCCCGGTGGCTCGGCGGCCCACGTCTCCAGCAGATCGCGCACGCGATCGACGCTCTCGCGGGCGTGGAGCCCGGCCCGATCGTCGACCCCGTCGGGTGCGGGCTCGCCGTCGACGTCCGGCGCCGGCCACGCGGGGACGGGAGTGTCGGTGACGAGGTCGCGCACGGCGGTGACGGCATGTACCTCGCGGGCATCGCCCCACACCAGGGCCAGGGTGTGCAGGCGCTCGAGTGCGGCGCGGCAGGCGGTGCGAGCGCCGCGGCCCAGCGGCTCGGCCGCGGTGGCGATCACCTCGGTGCGCACCCGCGCCCCGGGCTCGGCGGCCACGACGCCGAGCACGTGCAGGTGCAGGGCATCCAGGCCGTCCAGGCAGCGGGCCACGGACGGGCCGGTCGTGGCGCGGGTCGTGAGCGCGGTGATGTCGGCGGGCGCGGGGGACGCGAGGTCGGGACGGGCGCGCAGGAGTGCGGCAAGGGCTTCGTCGTCGCGACCGCGCAGGTCGTCGGCGAGGCTCCGGGGCCGGCTCATCCGACCAAGGCTACGGGCGGGGCATTCCCCGCGAACCGGTAGGCTGTGTGGGCACTCGCGGGCTCGCTGCGGTGCCAGCCAAGGGATGCGAGGACACCGTGCCCACCGGAACGGTCAAGTGGTACGACGCGGAGAAGGGCTTCGGCTTCCTCTCCTCGGACGAGGGCGATGACGTCTTCGTCCACGTGTCGACGCTGCCGGCAGGGGTCACCGCACTCAAGCAGGGCACCCGGGTGGAGTTCGGCATCGTCGACGGCAAGCGCGGCAAGCAGGCGCTGTCTCCAACCAGTTGCGCCGGGGCAAGTACCCGCCGGATGCCAACGCGACCAAGGTCGCCGCGGTGCTGCGTCGCGTGGCCGACGATCTCGACGCCTAGGCCAGTCGTGACGACCGCGGCCACCGATGTGGTCCTTCCCGATCCGCTGCTCGCGGGTGCGATCGAGATCGCACGCGCCGCGGCGGTCGACGATGCGGGAGCCGACGCGGTCGGTGATCACCTCGCGACCGTCGGTGAGGACGAGCGCGTCGTCGCGCATGCGTTCGCGTGTCTGCTTCCGGCGTATGTCGGGTGGCAGTGGACGGTCACGCTCGTGCGCGCTCCGGAGTCCGATGACGTCACCGTCGTCGACGTCGTTCTCATGGCGGGCGCCGATGCGATCGTCGCTCCGGCGTGGCTTCCGTGGAGCGAGCGGGTGCAGCCCGGCGACCTCGGTCCCGGCGACCTGCTTCCGTCCGCGCGCGATGATCGTCGGCTCGTAGCCGGCCTGTCCGGCAGTGATGACCTGGAAGGTGTGGAGTCGCTCAGCCCGCTGTCGCCCAGCCAGTGGGAGATCGGGCTGGGTCGGGTGCGAGTGCTGTCCGCCGACGGCCGCGACGACGCCGCGATCCGCTGGCAGTCCGGTGACTTCGGCCCGGCCACCGCGATGGCGCGCCAGGCCCCGCACGAGTGCGCCACCTGCGGCTTCCTGCTCACCATCGGAGGGCCGGTGAGCCAGCTGTTCGGCGTCTGCGCGAACGAGATGAGCCCGGCCGATGGGCGCGTGGTGTCACTGGCCTACGGATGCGGCGCGCACTCGGAGGTCGAGCCCGAGCCGGAGCCGGAGCCGTTGCCCTCGGTCGACGAGCTCGATGTCGACATCCTCGTCATCGCGGACGCCGAGGACGCTGCCTCGGAGCCCGAGGCCGTCGTCAGTGACTCGCCTGAATCACACCAGCCTGAGAGCGACGAGCCGACGGCGACGGCCACGGCCGACTAGCCCAGGCGCCGCCGCCGGCGCAGCAGCCAGGCGGTGCCCAGGATTCCGCTGATCGTCCCCACGACGGCCACGCCGATCCACCAGCCGCGTCCGTCCTGCTCCAGCGTCGCGCGCATGACCAGCGTGACCACCAGGGCTACGGCCCATGCGATCGTGCCGATCATCACCGGGAGCACGGCATCGCGATCGGATCGCTGCAGCGGACCCTGCACCTGCTCCTGCTCGCGCACGGCGCCACGGTAGTGCCCGCGTACGCTGGCCCGGTGGATCACCGGACGCGGCGCATCGTCACCCTCGTGGTGCTCGTGGGCCTGGCGGCCGCGCTCGTCATCGCCACCATCGCCCGCTGATGCGGCGTTCCGGCGCCGCTCTCGCGGCCCTCGTGCTGCTGGCCCTGTTCGCATCGGCACCGGCCGCCCTCGCGGCCAGCCCGCAGCAGGATCCGGGCGTCACCGAGGTCTGCCGGTTCCACGACAAGCGTTTCACCGAGATCAGCGGCATGGCGCGCTCGGTGCTTCACGACCACGTGCTGTGGCTGCACAACGACTCCGGTAACGGTCCATTCATCTACGCCGTCGACGAGCGCACGTGCGACACCCTGGCCACGATCCGGATCGCGGGCATCCAGGCCCGCGACATGGAGGCCATCGCCACCACGCGCGACGCCCAGGGGCGCGCCGTCATCTGGGTCGGCGATATCGGTGACAACCGCGATTCCTGGCCCTCGGTGCGCCTGCATCGCATCAAGGAGCCGACCCGCCTGGTGGACCAGACGGTCACCCCGACGACCTATCGCTTCACCTACCCCGATGGTCCGCACAATGCCGAGGCGCTGCTGGCCTGGCGCACCAAGGTGTGGGTGATCACCAAGCAGCTCGCCCACGGCGCCCTGTATGCCGTTCCGCTCACCCGCTCCGGCGTCGCCGTGGCCACGAAGCTGCGCACCGAGGGCGGGATGGTCACCGATGCGGCGGTGAGTCCGGACGGACGTCGCTATGTGATCCGCGACTACGTCAACGCCCAGATCGTCGAGGGTCTGCCGCCGGGCACCCCCGGGCGCTTCTTCGCCCTGCCGTTCCAGGTGCAGGGGGAGGCGATCACTTGGACCTCTGACGGCAGCGCCCTGCTCATCGCGAGCGAGCGGGACCGCCGTCTGCTACGGGTCGTACCAGGAGAACAACCAACGAGATCACCATGAACGCCGGTACGAGCAGGAATGCGGTGTGGAAGCCGATGGCGTCGGCGAGAGCACCGAGGGTGACCGGTGCGATGACGATGGCGATGCTGCCGGAGATCGAGCAGTAGGCGGACGCACGGTCGGTGATGCCGCCGGACGCGATGACGGCGCGCGAGACGCCCAGCGGCCACTGCACGCCGATGCCCAGGCCGACGCCGATCATGCCCGCAAGCACGATCTGCCAGTCGGTGGAGAACCACATCGGGATGAACGAGACCAGCGCCACCACGACCGAGCCGCGCAGCACCGTGTCGACCGAGTAGCGCTGCGTGAGTCGCGAACCGACCCAGCGCCCCACGAGCATGCCGGCGCTCACCGCGGCGAGTGCGGCGGCGGCCGCCGCCGGGCTCACGTGGCAGCGCTCGCGCATGAGATCCGCCCCCCACAGGCTGATGGAGAACTCCGTGGCCAGGAAGAAGGCGATGGCGATGAGCGACCAGATGATCTGCCGCGGCACGCGGCCGCTCGCACGCTGCAGAGCGGCCTGCTCGCGGGTGCCGTAGGCGCCCACGTGGCGTCCGCGCCACAGTTCGACCGCGAGCATGCCCGCGAGTGCGACCCAGATGCCGATGCGCCAGCCCAGAAACGTCGCCGCACCCAGACCGACCACCGCGGGTCCCACCATCGCGGCGGCGGATGCCAGGGCGTTGGCCTCGGTGAGGGTCGCGGGGCCGGCGGCCTTCTGGTGGTCCAGCAGGAACGAGTTGAGCGCGACGAGGATGAACGTGCCGAACAGCGAGGTGATCGCGGCGGCCGCCATCGTCACCGGCGGGGGCGCCCCGGGCACCGTGTAGACGAGCATGCCCATCGCCGCGACAATGCCGCTGATGCGCAGCAGGGCGCCGCGACCGACCATGCGGATGGCGCGGGCCGCGAGCAGGGCGCCGAGCAGGCCGCCGAGGGCCATGGAACTTCCGTGCAGGCTGGAGATGGTGAGGGTCGTGCCCTGCTCGTCGCGCAGAAGCGCCTGGGTGGCACCGAAGGCGTAGAGGAACCAGGCCCAGCAGGACAGCTGGATGTACTCGACCCGCGTGGGATGGTCGCGGACCGGGTGGGTCGCCGCGGGGGCGACCGTCACCGCAGCTGCGAGATCACGTAGTCGATCGACGCGATGAGCTTGCGCACGTCGTCGGGCTCCACGGCCGGGAAGACCGCGATGCGCAGCTGGTTGCGGCCGAGCTTGCGGTACGGCTCGGTGTCGACGATGCCGTTAGCACGCAGGGCCGAGGTGATGGCAGTGGCATCGATGCTGTCGTCGATGTCGATCGTGGCGACGACGGCCGAGCGCTGCGCCGGATCGGTCACGAACGCGGTGGCGACGTCGCTCGCCGCGGCCCAGTCGTAGAGCAGGCCGGACGACTCCGCCGTGCGCGCCGCGCACCAGGCCAATCCGCCGTTGGCGTTGAACCAGTCGACCTGCTCGGCCATGAGGAAGATCGTGGCCAGGGCCGGAGTGTTGTAGGTCTGGTCGAGACGGGAGTTGTCGATTGCGGTCTGCAGGTCCAGGAAGTCCGGGATCCAGCGGTCGGAGGCCTTGATCGCGGCCGCGCGCTCGATGGCGGCCGGCGACATGAGCGCGAACCACAGTCCGCCATCGGATCCGAATGACTTCTGCGGGGCGAAGTAGTAGGTGTCGACCTCGGCGATGTCGACGGCCAGGCCGCCGGCCGCACTGGTGGCGTCGACGATGTGCAGGGCGTCGGCATCCGCTCCGGCCGGCCGACGCGGCGGGATGGCCACGCCGGTCGAGGTCTCGTTGTGCGGGGTGCAGTACGCGTCGATCCCGGCCTCGGCCTGGAAGGCCGGAGCGGTGCCCGGCTCGGAGGTCAGGATCGTGGGCGCGCCCAGGAACGGAGCGGCCTTGACGCCGGAGGCGAACTTGGCGCCGAACTCACCGAAGGTGAGGAACTGCGCGCGATCGCGGATGAGCCCGAACGTGGCGATGTCCCAGAACGCCGTGGACCCGCCGTTGCCGAGCACGACCTCGTAGCCCTCGGGCAGCGAGAACAGCTGGGACAGGCCCGCACGCAGGCGGCCGACCTGCGACTTCACCGTCTTCTGACGGTGCGAGGTGCCCAGGTACGACTTCCAGACGGCGGCCAGCGCGTCGACCTGCGCCTGACGAACACGCGAGGGACCGGACCCGAATCGGCCGTCAGCCGGAAGCAGCTCGGCGGGGATGCGGATGTCGGCGGCCATGCGGGCTCCTTGAGCGGACATGCCGGCGCAGGGCCGGCGTTCGGGCGGTGTGCCCAGCCTAGTTGGCGCGGCCGGATCGGCCCGATGAGGGCGTGTAGCCGCTGGGGGCCACCATCACCGGATCCCAGCCGGGCACCTGCTCAGGCGTGCGCGGGGCCGGGCCGACGTAGCGCGCCGAGGGACGGATGAGCCGCCCGGTGCGCTGCTGCTCCAGGATGTGCGCGCTCCAGCCAGCCAGGCGGGCGCAGGTGAACATCGAGGTGAACATTCTTGCGGGCACCTCGGCGAAGTCCAGGATGATCGCGGCCC
>CAYFLO010000091.1:0-6511 GCA_964343995.1 uncultured Bifidobacteriaceae bacterium | reverse complement strand
CACCGAGCAGCACTCCCTGGACCATGGCAGCCCGCACGGTCACGCGGCCAAGCGCCGCGGGGCGCCCATGGGTGCGCGGCATGAGTGCGTCGATGTCGCGGTCGTAGACGCTGTTGAAGGTGTTGGCGGACGCGGCTGCCAGCGTGCCCCCGACGAGAACTCCCACCGTCGGCCACAGCGCCGGCCAGCCCCGGGCGGCCAGGAAGCAGGTCGGCAGGGCGGTCGCCAGGAGCAGCTCGATGATGCGCGGCTTGGTCAAGGCGATGTGGGTTCCCAGGCGTCCGGGGGTGCGCACCACGTGCGGGGCCTGCGCCACCACCTGCCCGCCTCTCCTCACGCCCGATCTGGACCGGCGCCGAGCGTACCTGCTGGCCCCCTTGGCGCCTGCCCGCGAGCACCTTCGCTATGGCTAAGGTGCCCCTATGGCCGCCCGTTCTCGAACTGAGTTCACCTGGTCCTCCGACGACGAGGCGGCGGTGACCTACCTGAGAGCCCTCGCCGCCGACGCCGTCCAGAAAGCCGGTAACGGCCATCCCGGCACGGCGATGGCCCTTGCCCCCCTCGCCTACCTGCTGTTTCAGAAGGTCATGCGCCACGATCCCGGTGACCCCTCATGGCTGGGCCGGGACCGTTTCGTGCTCTCCGGAGGCCACGCCAGCCTCACCCTGTATAGCCAGCTGTTCCTGTCCGGCTATGGCCTCTCCATGACCGACCTCGAGGCCTTCCGCACCTGGGGCAGCCGCACTCCGGGCCATCCGGAGTACCGGCACACCGCCGGGGTGGAGACCACGACCGGGCCGCTGGGCCAGGGGGTCGCCACAGCTGTCGGCATGGCGATGGCGCAGCGTTACGACCGCGGGCTCCTGGACCCCGACACCCCCGACGGCGCCAGCCCCTTCGACTACCGGGTATGGGTCACGTGTGGTGACGGTGATCTCGAGGAGGGCATCACCTCCGAAGCCTCCTCGCTGGCCGGAACCCAGAAGCTTGGCCGGCTCATCGTGTTCTACGACGACAACCACATCTCGATCGAAGGCAATACCGACATCGCCTTCAGCGAGGATGTATGCGCGCGCTACGCGGCCTACGGGTGGGCCACCCATCGCGTTGACATGAACCCGGACGGTTCCATCGATGTCGCGGGCGTCTGGGATGCGATCACCGCAGCCGAGAGCACCCATGATCGTCCGACCCTCATCCAGGTGCGTTCCATCATCGGCTGGCCAGCGCCGAAACTGCGCGATACCGCCAAGGCGCACGGCTCCGCCCTGGGCGCCGATGAGGTTCGGGCCACCAAGGAGGCTCTGGGTCTGGATCCGGATGCGTCGTTCGTCTTCCCGGATGATCTGCTGGCGCGCACGCGCTCGCACCTGTCCGATCGGGTGAAGGCCGATCGCGCCGCCTGGGACGCCCAGTACGCGGCCTGGCGCACCGCACAGCCCGATCACGCCGCCCTGCTGGATCGACTGCGCGCCGGTCACCTGCCGGACGGACTCGAGGCCGCTGTCCCCGTCTGGGCGCAGGGAAGCGCGCTGGCCACCCGCAAGGCCTCCGGTGAATCGATCAATGCCCTGGCCGCCCTCATGCCCGAACTGTGGGGCGGTTCGGCTGATCTCGCGGAGTCCAACCTCACCACGATCGAGGGAGCGCCCAGTTTCGAACCGGCCGGCAGTCCGGTCCCGAACTCCTCGCCGTACGGCCGCGTGCTGCATTTCGGCATCCGCGAGCACGCGATGGGCGCCGCTCTCAACGGCATCGCCCTCAGTGGACTCTCGCGCGTGTTCGGTGGCACCTTCCTGGTGTTCTCCGACTACATGCGCGGCTCCGTGCGCCTGAGTGCCCTCATGCACCTTCCGGTCACTTTCGTGTGGACCCACGACTCCATCGGCGTCGGTGAGGACGGCCCCACGCACCAGCCCGTCGAGCACGTATGGTCACTGCGCCTCATCCCGGGCCTGTCCGTCGTGCGTCCGGCAGATGCCAACGAGACCGCGGCCGCGTGGCTGGCCACCCTCCGACAGTCCGGACCGGTTGGCCTGATTCTGTCGCGGCAGAATCTCCCGACCCTGGACGCCTCGCTGGATCGCGTACGCGACGGTGTGGCCCGAGGTGGCTATGTCATCAGCGGCATGGAGGATCCGCAGGTGCTCCTGCTGGCCACCGGTTCCGAAGTCAGCGTGGCAGTGGACGCCGCTTCCCTCCTGGCCGCCGACGGCATTCGCGCCCGCGTGATCTCGCTGCCGTGCCTGGAGTGGTTCGACGCGCAGGAGCAGGCCTACCGCGAGGCCGTCCTGCCCCCGTCCGTGCGAGCTCGTGTCTCGGTCGAGGCCGGCGCCACGGTCGGCTGGTACCGCTACGTGGGTGACGCCGGGCGATGTGTCGGTCTTGACCATTTCGGTGCGAGCGCTGACGCCAAGGTGCTGTTCCGCGAGTTCGACATCACGCCCGAAGCGGTGGCTGCTGCCGCACGCGACAGCATCGCCGCTGCCGCTCGCCCCTGACCGCGACTCCAAGGAGACCCCATGAGCAACGCCCGACTCCAGGCCGTCACGGATGCCGGTGTGTCGGTCTGGCTGGATGACCTCGATCGCACCCGCATCACTTCGGGCAACCTGACCACTCTCGTCGACACCATGTGCGTTCGTGGGGTCACGACGAATCCGTCGATCTTCGACAAGGCGATTTCCCAAGGTGGGGCGGCCTACGCCACCCAGCTCCACACCCTCGCGGTCTCCGGTGCCGATGTCGACACCATCATTCGGACCCTCACCACCGACGATGTTCGTGCGGCATGTGATCTGCTCCTGCCCCTGTATGGAGCAAGCGGCGGTTCCGACGGTCGTGTGTCCATCGAGGTCGACCCTCGTCTGGCTCACCAGACGGCTCCAACGGTGTCGCAGGCCAAGGAGCTCCATGCACTCGTGAACCGCCCCAATGTGCTCATCAAGATTCCCGCAACGGCGGAAGGGCTGCCGGCGGTGACCGAGGTCATTGCTGCCGGCATCAGCGTGAACGTGACCCTCATCTTCAGTGTCGAGGTCTACCTGGCCGTTGTCGAGGCCTACGTGGCGGGTCTGGAGAAGGCGGCCGCAGCAGGTCTGGACGTCACCACCATCCACTCCGTGGCCAGCTTCTTCGTGAGCCGGATCGACACCGAGGTCGACAAGCGCCTACATGCGATCGGCACCCCTGCGGCACAGGCCCTGCTGGGCAAGGCCGCCATCGCCAACGCACGACTCGCCTGGCAGGCGCACCTGGATTCACTCACCGACCCCCGCTGGACAGCCCTGGCGGCCCGAGGAGCGCGGGTGCAGCGTCCGTTGTGGGCCTCCACCGGCGTCAAGGATCCCTCCTACGACCCGACCCGCTACGTGCTCGATCTCGTGGTCAACGGCTGCGTCAACACCATGCCCGAGGCCACGCTCGACGCGGTGGCCCAGGGAGGGGATTTCCGCGGCGACACGGTCACGGGCACCGCCGCTGAGTCGCAGCAGGTCTGGGACGACCTGGCAGCTCTCGGAATCGATCGTCAAGAAGTGTGCGCGACGCTCGAGAAGGAGGGAGTCGAGAAGTTCGTCGACTCCTGGAACGACCTGCGCGCCACAGTAGCCACGGCGGCGGAGAAGGCAGTCCAGTCATGAGCCACGTCGTCCACCTGTCCACTTCGTCCAATCCCCTGCGCAACCCCCTTGACCAGCGGCTTCCGCGCGTGGCCGGTCCCTGTGCGATGGTCCTCTTCGGGGTCACCGGCGACCTCTCGCGCAAGAAGGTGATGCCGGCCATCTATGACCTGTACAACCGCGGCCTTCTTCCGCCCCGATTCGCGCTCGTGGGCTTCGCCCGCCGCGATTTCGAGGGCCAGGATTTCGCCACCATCCTGCATGACTCCGTGCGCGACAACTCCCGAACACCCTTCAATGAGGACACCTGGGCGCAACTGTCGGCGGGCATTCGCTACGTGCAGGGCGATCTCGCCGATGCGGAGGCCTACAACCGGTTGGCGGCCACGGTCAAAGAGCTTGATGCGGAGCGCGGTACCGGCGGCAATCATGCGTTCTACCTGTCGATTCCCCCCGGCCTGTTCCCCGTGGTGCTCCAGCATCTGCGCGGTGCCGGGCTCGCCGATGACACGTCCGATTCATGGCGACGTGTGGTCATTGAGAAGCCCTTCGGTCACGACCTTGCCAGCGCGCAGGAGCTCAGTCGCATCGTCAACGAGGTGTTTCCTCCGTCGTCGGTGTTCCGCATCGACCACTACCTGGGCAAGGAGACCGTTCAGAACATCCTGGCGGTGCGCTTTGCCAATGCGATGTATGAACCGATCTGGAATGCGCACTATGTCGACAACGTGCAGATCACCATGGCCGAAGACATCGGCATCGGGGGCCGGGCGTCGTACTACGACGGTATCGGTGCCGCCCGCGACGTGATCCAGAACCATCTCCTCCAGCTGCTCGCACTGACGGCCATGGAGGAACCGCTGTCGTTCAGTGCCGAGGACGTGCGTGCGGAGAAGGTCAAGGTGCTGCGGGCGATCCACCTGCCACGTGAACTCGGCAAGCACACCAGCCGTGGCCAGTACGCCGCGGGATACCAGGGTGGCATTCCCGTCGTGGGCTACCTGGAGGAGACGGGAATCAATCCGGAGAGCACGACCGAGACTTTCGCCGCGATGCGCGTCGATGTCGACAACCGCCGTTGGGCCGGCGTGCCGTTCTACCTGCGCACGGGCAAGCGGCTCGGGCGTCGGGTCACCGAGGTGGCCGTCGTCTTCAAACGGGCTCCGCACCTCCCGTTCGCCAAGACGGCGGTCCAGGAGCTGGGCAACAACGCTTTCGTGTTCCGGATCCAGCCGGATGAGGGCATCACGGTCCGCTTCGGCTCGAAGGTCCCGAACACCACGGACTTCCAGGTGCGCGATGTGACGATGGACTTCGCCTATGGCGACTCCTTCGTCGATTCCAGCCCCGAGGCATACGAGCGACTCATCCTGGATGTGCTCCTGGGTGACCCGCCGCTGTTCCCGCAGAATGCCGAAGTCGACCTCGGCTGGGAGATCCTCGATCCCGTGCTGGACTACTGGGCCGCCAGCGGCAAGCCCGAGCAGTACGTCTCCGGCGGCTGGGGTCCGCACTCGTCCTACGAGATGCTTGCTCGCGACGGTCGCACCTGGAGGCGTCCATGATCCGTCTGGAGGACACCAGTGGCGGCGCCGTCGCTGCGGCCATCGCCGAGGAGCGCCGACGCCAGGGTTCGCCCGCGACCGGCATGGTCCTGACGATGCTCATCATGGCCGACGAGGAATCACAGTCCGATGCCACTGCTGCGGCCATTTTCGCGGCCCGTCAGCACCCCATGCGGGTGGTCACGCTCATTCCGCGATCGGGAAAGGAGCCGCGACTGGATGCGGAGATCGCCGTCGGCGGTGACTACGGACCCGGCGAGGTGGCGGTGTGCCGTCTGCGCGGCGAGCTGGCGCACTATGCGAACTCCGTGGCCGTGCCTCTCCTGCTTCCCGACACCCCCGTGGTGGCCTACTGGCCCAGCCACGCACCGGAGATACCCGCAGACGATCTCATCGGTCGACATGCGCAGCGACGTATCACCGACCTTGCCGCCGCTGAGGACATGCGTCTGACGTTGGAGGAGCGTCGCACCGGGTACCGCCCCGGTGATACCGACCTTGCCTGGACCCGGCTGACTCCGTGGCGTTCGGCACTCGCCGGAGCACTGGACCAGCCCCTCCCTACGATCACCAGGGCGACCGTGTCCGCAGAGGACGCCAATCCGTCGGCTCTCCTGATGGCCACCTGGCTGCATCGGTCCCTTCGTGTCGAAGTCGACGTTCAGGTGAGCAGCGGCCCCGGGCTCACCGAGGTGCGTCTGGACACCACCGATGGCCCACTTGTGCTCGCACGGCCGGCCGGCGACAAGGCCACGCTGTCTCGTCCGGGCGCGCCGGACTCGATCGTGGCGCTCCCCCGCCGCGATCTGGCCGACCTGATCGCCGAGGAGCTGCGCCGCCTGGACCCCGACGAGGTCTACGGCGACGTCATCACGAACGTCGTCCACTGATGCCCGGTCCGGTTGATGTCCTTCGGCACCATGATGCCGACGACCTCGCCCAGGCGGCCGCTGCGCGCCTGGTCACCACCATCGTCGAACGCCAGGCCTCCGACGGCACAGCAAGTGTGGCGCTCACCGGCGGGGGGATCGGCACCGCGGTGCTCACCGCGCTCGCGCAGAGCCCGGCCCGCGATGCCATCGACTGGAGGCATCTTGACGTGTGGTGGGGTGATGAGCGTTTCGTTGCGTCGGGGTCACCGGACCGCAATGAAACTGGGGCACGAGCGGCACTCCTGGACCTTGTGCCGGTCGACCCCGCGCGGGTGCACCCGTTCGCCTCTCCAGAACAGTGCGGCGGTGATGTTGATGTCTGCGCGGCTCGGTACGCCGACGACCTGAGGGCGTGGGGCGGTGACGCCCCCTGCATCGACGTCACTCTGCTGGG
>CAYFLO010000090.1:0-6528 GCA_964343995.1 uncultured Bifidobacteriaceae bacterium | reverse complement strand
TCACCGACGCTCAGGGTCGCGTGGTCGACTTCAAGAACACCGTCATCATCATGACGACCAACCTGGGCAGCCGCGACGTGTCGAAGGGCCAGACCCTGGGCTTCGCCCCCGATGACGACACCACCGGTGCGTACGAGCGCATGAAGGCCAAGGTGCAGCAGGAGCTCAAGCAGCACTTCCGGCCGGAGTTCCTCAACCGCATCGACGACGTGATCGTCTTCCATCAGCTGTCGCAGGCCGAGATCATTCAGATCGTCGACCTCATGGTCGCCAGCCTGGAGAAGCGCCTGGTCGAGCAGGATCTCGGCATCGAGCTCACCCAGAAGGCCAAGGAGCTGCTGGCCGAGCGTGGCTACGACTCCTCTCTGGGTGCACGGCCGCTGCGCCGCACGATCCAGCGCGACATCGAGGATCCGCTGAGCGAGCAGCTGCTGTTCGGCGACATCCCCAAGGGCTCGATCGTCGTCGTCGACGTCGCGCCCGAGGGCAGCGAGGAGCCGTTCACCTTCACGGCCAGCCCCAAGGGCGAGCTGCCCGACACCCCGCCGGTGGAGGTCGCCGGCGCCTGATCGCGCGTCTCGCACGACCTGCCCGCTACCGCCCGCCCTACGGCAGGCGGTAGCGGCGTTTCGGGGCGGCGACGAGCAGTCCGTCGGCGAGCAGGCTGGCCAGCGCGCGGGCGCGCTGGTCGGCGTCGGGCCACGCACGCGCCAGGGTCGCGGCGGTGACGTCGTCGGTGGCCTCCCGGGCCGCCCGCAGCAGCGCTCCGCGGGCCTGGCGGTCGCTGCCCTCGTACCGCGGCTGCCGTCGCACCGGAGCCGCCTCGGGGTAGCCGGCGGCCCGCCAGGTGCACAGGTCCGTCACCCGGCATGCGTCACACGCGGGCGTGCGCGCGGTGCACACCAGAGCGCCGAACTCCATGACGGCCGCGGACCAGCGCGCCGCCGCGGCATCGTCCCGCGGCCACAGGTCGTCAGCGCGCTGGCGCTCGCCGACGGTGATGTGCGCCGGCGGCAGTGCGCGCCCATCGAGCACACGCGCGAGCACGCGGCGCACATTGGTGTCGAGCACGAGCGAGCGACGCCCGAACGCGAACGCGCGCACGGCCGCCGCGGTGTAGAAGCCCACACCTGGCAGCGCGAGCAGCGCTGACTCGTCGTCGGGCACCGCGCCGTCGTGCTCGGCCACGATCGCGACAGCACACGCGTGCAGGCGCGCGGCGCGTCGCGGGTAGCCCAAGCGCTCCCACGCGCGAATCGCGTCACCGGACGACGAAGACGCGAGGTCGGCAGGGGACGGCCAGCGCTGCAGCCATCGCTCCCACGCGGGCAGCACCCGGTCGACGGGCGTCTGCTGGAGCATGACCTCGCTCACGAGGACGCCCCACGGTGTGCTGCGACGCCAGGGCAGTGGGCGGGCGTGTCGGGCGAACCACGCGGTGAGCGCATCGACGAGGCCGGACACGCCACGGATCGTCGCAGCCGGCAGGGGACGGCGTGCCGCGGGGGCGCCGTGGTCGGGCCCCGTCCCCGCTAGCCTCGTGGGGTGAGCAACCTCCTGCACCCCCGCGGGCCCGAACCCCCGGTCGTCTACTGGGTGCGCAGGCTCGCCGTCATCGCCGTCGCGATCACGCTCATCCTGGCCCTGGTGTGGCTCGTGCAGGCCGTGCGCGGACGGCACTCCGCGTCACCGACGGCCACGTCATCGGCATCAGCAGGAGCCTCCGGTGGCGCGTCGGCGAGCGGCTCGGCCGCCCCGAACCCGTCGTCGACCCCGTCCGACGGCACGGCCGCGCAGTGCCCGGACTCCGTCATCAAGGTCGATGCGTCGACCAATGCCGCGACGTATCCCGTCGGCTCAACGCCCAAACTCACCCTGGCCATCACCAACACCGGTGCATCGGCGTGCTCGCGCGACGTCGGCCCCGCGGCCAATGCCCTCGAGGTCACCTCCGGCGGCTACCACGTGTGGTCCAGTGCCGACTGCTCGCCGAGTTCCAAGAGCAAGGTGCTCACCCTCGACCCGGGCCAGAAGGTCGTCGCGAGCATCACCTGGGACGGCAAGCTCAGTGCCAAGGGCTGCCCGGACGGGGCCGGCGGCGGCCCCGACGCCAAGCCGGGTCGCTACGCGGTGACCGGAAGCAACGGCACCGTCGCCTCGGCGCCCACGCCCTTCGCGCTCACCAAGGGGTAGCGCTCGCTGGTCCGCCCTAGCGGGCGAGCCGGCGTGCCACCGCCAGGGCCTCCTGCACGGTGCCCGTCTCGTGGATCCGCATGCCGGCTGGCGGCTCGCTCGGGGTGCCGCGACGCGCGGTGGCGCGCGCGGGCGCGATGGCGTCGGTGAAGCCCAGGCGCGCCGCCTCGGCGAGTCGACGGTCGAGTGACGCGATGGGGCGCACGTCGCCGGCGAGCCCGACCTCACCGAAGGCGACGAGTCCGGGCGGCAGCGTGGTGTCGAGCGCACTGCTCGCCAGTGCGAGTGCGACGGCCATGTCGGTGGCCGGTTCGGCAAGTCGCACGCCGCCGACGGTGGCGACGAAGCAGTCGGACGTGGCGAGTTTGACCCCGGCTCGACGTTCGAGGATGCCGAGCATCATCGCGATGCGCGAGGAGTCCAGGCCGCTGGTGACCCGCCGGGGCTGGGGGAGCACCGACGGTGCGACGAGCGCCTGCACCTCGGCGACGAGCGGTCGACGCCCCTCGATGGTGACCGTGACGCAGGTGCCTGGTGCGGGGTCGCGTCGATCACCCAGGAACAGACCACTGGGATCGGGCAGGCCGATGATGCCGTCGTCGACGAGTTCGAAGCAGCCGATCTCGTCGCTGGCGCCGAAGCGGTTCTTGACCGCGCGGACGAGCCGCAGCGGCCCCTGCCGGTCGCCCTCGAAGTGCAGGACGACGTCGACGAGGTGCTCCAGGGCCCGCGGGCCGGCGACCGAGCCGTCCTTGGTGACGTGGCCGACCAGGATCGTGGTCATGTCGCGGGACTTGGCGGCGGCGATGAGACTCGCGGCCACCTCCTTGACCTGCGTGACGCCACCGGCCGCCCCGTCGACATCGGCGCTGGAGATGGTCTGCACAGAGTCCAGGATGAGCAGCGACGGCTGCACGGCCTCGATGTGGCCGAGAGCGGCGCCGAGGTCGGTCTCGGCAGCCAGGTACAGGCCGTCGGCCACGGCGTCGATGCGCTCGGCACGCAGGCGCACCTGCGCCGCGGACTCCTCGCCGGTGAGGTAGAGCGCACGACGTCCGGCACGAGCCCATGACGCGGCTGTGTCGAGCAGGAGCGTGGACTTGCCGACGCCGGGCTCACCGGCGAGCAGGAGCACTGCACCGGGCACGAGCCCACCGCCGAGCACGCGGTCGAGCTCGGACGAGCCGGTGGGCACCGCGCGAGCCGCGGCGATGTCGACGTCGCCGATGGGCACGGCGGGCGTGCGGGTGCTGGCCGGAGCTGTGCGCGCGCGCACCGCGCCGACCTCGTCGACCGTGCCCCAGGCCTGGCACTCCCCGCAGCGACCCACCCACTTGGGCGAGGTCCAGCCGCACTCCGCGCAGCGGAACGAGGCGGCCGTGCGCGCCATCGACTACCGCTGCACCGGCGGATCGGCCGGATGCGGGGCAAGAGAGGCGGGATAGCGACCGGTGGCGAGCAGCTCCTCACGCTCGCGGCAGGCCGCGGCGAGGATGTCGTACGCCTTCGGGCCGATGAGTGCGGTGATCTCCTCGCGGTTGGAGACGTAGACCGGGTCCTCGCCGATGTGGGCGTCGGGATTGGCCGTGCAGTACCAGGGGAAGTCATGGCCGCCAGTGCCCCAGTCGCGGGTCTGGTACTCGCCCAGGACCACCACGGTGCGCTGGGTGCCGTCCTCGTACTCGCGCTCATCGAAGGAGCGGCGCAGCGGCAGCTGCCAGCACACCAGCGGCTTGGTCTCGATGAAGGAGACGCCCTCGGCCGCGGCGAGGTGGTGCAGGGCGCAGCCGTAGCCACCGGCGAAGTCCTCGGAGTTGTGGAAGATGCAGGCGCCCTTGACCACGCGGGTCTTGGTGGCGCCGTCCTCCTTCTGCGTCCAGCCCTTGCGGGTGCCGGTGTCGTAGCGCTCCCAGAGCTCGGGCGTGAGCTTGGCCACCCAGCGCTCGACCGAGCGACGGTCCTCACGGTCGGCGAAGTGGGCCCCGTGGACGCAGCAGCCGGCGTCGGGTCGCTTGGCGCTGATGCCCTGGCAGCCGCGCCCGAAGATGCAGGTCCATCGCGAGGTGAGCCAGGTGAGGTCGGCCTTGATCAACTGGTCAGCGTCAGCCGGGTCGACGAACTCCAGCCACTGGCGGGGGAAGTCCAGGGAGATCGGCTGCGCAGGCATGGCGGTGAGCCTACGGCCCCCCGATGACAGCCCGACCGCTACCTTTCCCCCGTGCGCATGGGAGTCCTGGACCTGGGGTCGAACACGATCCACCTGCTCCTCGTCGACGCCCACTACGGCGCTGCGCCGATCCCGGCGTCCAAGCTCAACATGCCGCTGCGCCTGTTCGAGAACCTCCAGGCCGACGGCAGCATCGGCGAGCCCGCCGTGCGCCAGCTCATCGACTTCGTCCGGCAGGGCACCGAACTCGCCGAGGACAAGGGCGCCACGGAGGTGATCGCGTTCGCCACCTCGGCCATGCGCGACGCCGCGAACGGGGAGTCGGTCCTGCGGCGGCTGCGTGAGGAGACCGGGCTCGACGTGCAGGTGCTCTCCGGTGAGGACGAGGCCCGCATGACCTTCCTGGCCGTCCGACGCTGGTTCGGGTGGTCCAGCGGTCGCATCGTGCTGCTCGACATCGGCGGGGGTTCCCTGGAGATCGCGTCGGGCACCGACGAGGAGCCCGATGCGGCGGTATCGCTGCCCCTGGGCGCCGGGCGGCTCACCCGCGACTTCATCTCGACCGACCCGGCCGCGCCGGACGACGTCCGGGCGATGCGCAAGCACGCGCGCGCTGTCATCGCCGAGGCCACCGGGCGCATCCGCCGCGTGGGCGAGCCGAATCTCGCCGTCGCAACCTCCAAGACCTTCCGCCAACTGGCCCGCATCGCCGGGGCCGCTCCCTCCAGCGAGGGCATCTACGTGCGCCGCGTCATCACCGCCGCCGATATCGCGCAGATCATCAAGCAGCTGTCGGGCATGTCGGTGGCCGAACGCCGACGCATCCCGGGAGTGTCGGTGAGCCGGGCCGAGCAGTTGCTCGCCGGGGCGATCGTGGCCGAGGCGGCGGTCGACCTGCTGGAGGTTTCCGAGCTGGTCGTGTGCCCGTGGGCCCTGCGCGAGGGGATCATCCTGCACCGCATGGACGGCCTGGAGCCGTGACGACGACGGCCGTCACCGGGCTCACGCAGGCCCAGGTCGACGAGCGCATCGCGGCGGGCCAGGTCAACGTGGCCCCGTCGCCCACGAGCCGCAGCCTGTCGAGCATCCTGCGCGCCAACATCCTCACCTGGTTCAACGCGCTGGTCGGGTCGCTGTGGATCGTCATGCTCATCATCGCGCCGGTGCAGGACTCGCTGTTCGGCTTCATCATCGTCGCCAACACCCTCATCGGTGTGGTGCAGGAGTACCGCGCCTCGCGCACCCTGGCCAAGCTCGCCGTGCTCGGCGAGGCCCAGCCCACCGTGCGCCGCGACGGTGTCGAGGAGCAGATCCCGAGCGCGTCGATCGTGCTGGACGACGTGGTGGTCCTGGCCACCGGCGATCAGCTCGTCGTCGACGGGGAGATTCTGGAGTCCTACGGCCTGGAGATCGACGAGAGCCTGCTCACCGGCGAGGCCGATCCGGTCGACAAGGTGGTCGGCGACGAGGCGATGTCGGGTTCGTTCGTCGTCGCTGGCACCGGCACGATGCGCGCCAACCGCGTGGGTCGCGAGGCCTTCGCCGCCGGTCTCACCGAGCAGGCGCGTTCCTTCCAGCAGACCAACTCCGAACTGCGCGATGCCATCAACGGATTCATCCGCGGGGTGTCGTACCTGCTTCTCCCGGTGGGCGTCCTGCTGCTCATCTCACAGCTGGTGCGGCTGCACCTGCCCCTCAACGAGGCCCTGCGCGGCACCATCGCCGGGGTCATCACCATGGTCCCCGAGGGCCTGGTGCTGCTCACGAGCATCGCCATGGCCGTGTCGGTGATCCGCCTGGCCCAGCGGCGCGTGCTCGTGCAGGACCTCCCCGCGGTCGAGGTGCTCGCCCGCGTCGACACCGTGTGCGTCGACAAGACCGGCACGCTCACCGAGCCGGGCATGGCGGTCACCGGGGTGGAGGTGCTCGCCACCGGCTCCGTCGACCTCGATCAGGTGCTCGGTGCGCTCGGCGCGAGCGAACCCGACCCCAATCCCACGCTCGCGGCGATCGCCACGCGATACGCCGATCCGCACTGGGAGATCGAGTCGGTCATTCCGTTCTCCAGTGCGCGCAAGTGGTCGGCGGCGTCGTTCCGCGGGCACGGCACGTGGGTGCTGGGAGCCCCGGAGTTCGTCCTGCCCGACGACGCCGAGGTCGCTCGTCGC
>CAYFLO010000089.1:0-6529 GCA_964343995.1 uncultured Bifidobacteriaceae bacterium | reverse complement strand
GTGGGCAGGCGTCGCTCGGTGAACAGCACCTCCTGCAACTGCTTGGGAGAACCGAGGTTGAAGGGATGCCCGACGATCGCGTGGGCGGACTCCTCGGACAACCGCATGGAATCCGCGAACTCTGCCGACAGGTCGGCCAGCCCGTTCCGGTCCACGGCGATCCCGTCGAACTCCATCTGCGCCAGAACGGACACGAGGGGGACTTCGATCCCTTCGAGCAGGGCCCAGGCCCCCGACGCCTCCAGGCGCGGAATGAGCACCGCGACGAGGTCGGCGATCGCGCGTGCGGATGCGGCCAGGTCGGCATCGACTGTGTCGTCGCCGAAGAGCAGTCCGGCATCGGCGGACGGAGGTGTGAGGTCGCGTCCGAGCAGTCGCAGCACCACATCGGCCAGGGAGTAGCCCCGGTCCCCCGGCGAGTCCAGGTAGGCGGCGAGCGAGGTGTCGACCCGCAACCCACCTAGAACGCGCCCTGACGTGAGCTGGGCGAGCGCAGCACCCTTGCCGTGGTGCAGGTCCTTGGCCACCGCGGGGTTGGCCAGCCAGTCCCGCACCGCGGCATCGACGGGGAGCACGCCGATGGTCCCGTCCGAGGTACACACGGCCAGCCGCTCCAGAGTGCCACGACCGGCACCCCACTCCCCCTGGACGGCCACCGCCACCGGTCCGGACAGGCTGGTCAGCCACTCGCCGTCGCGCACCGACCATTCCACGTGGTCCCCTGGAGACGCCTGCGGCGCATCGTCGCCCCCCGTCGGCCGCACCTTGTCGATGCGATCCCGCAGACTGGCGAACTGCAGGCGATCCAGCAGCCGGGCAACCTCGATGCGGTCCCACGGACGCAGCGCGCACGCGTCCGGATCGACCTCCAAAGGCACATCGTCGACAAGCCGGGTGAGTCGTGCATTGACGAGCACCTGGGGCAGAGCCGCCCTCAGGCTCTCCCCCGCCTTGCCGGAGACCTCGTCCACGCGGTCGACCAAGCCGGCCAGCGAGCCGTATTCGCGGATCCATTTAGCGGCCGTCTTCTCGCCCACCCCGGGAATGCCCGGAAGGTTGTCACTGGGATCGCCTCGCAGGGCGGCGAAGTCCGGGTACTGGGCCGGGGTGAGTCCGTACTTCTCCTCCACCGCCTCCGGCGTCATCCGCGCGAGGTCGCTCACCCCCTTGCGCGGGTAGAGCACGGTAACCCGATCGTCGACAAGCTGAAACGAATCGCGATCACCGGTGACGATGTCGACCGGCATGGTCGTGTGCCGAGCCAGCGTCGCGATGACATCGTCCGCCTCGTATCCCTCGGCGCCCACCACGGTGATGCCCAGGGCGTCCAGTAGCTCCCGGATGAGATCGATCTGTGGTGCGAACTCAGGAGGCGACTTGGCCCTGGTGGCCTTGTACTCCGGAAATTCTTGAAGTCGGAAGGTGGCCTTGGTGATGTCGAACGCGACGGCGACGTGTGTGGGCCGCTCATCGCGGAGCACGTTGACCAGCATGGAGGCGAAGCCGTACACGGCATTGGTCGGTTCGCCTGAGGAGGTGGCGAAGTTCTCGACAGGCAGCGCATAGAAGGCGCGGTAGGCCAGGGAGTGACCGTCCAGCAGAAGAAGCCTCGCGTCACCCACATCGGGATCGTAGGGCGCCTATCCTGCGACGATGACCGACGGCGCACCGTTCGACGACTCCGACCCGCAGGCCCTGGCCGCTCTCCTCGGCCAGCACATGGGAGCCCTCGCCGGACGCATGGGCATCGTCCTCACTCACGCCTCTCGCGAGCACCTGCGAGCGACCATGCCCGTGGACGGCAACACCCAACCGATGGGGCTCCTTCATGGCGGGGCGAGTGCGGTGCTCGCGGAGACCCTGGGCTCGGTCCACTCGTTCCTCGTCGCCGGCCCGGGCATGGCCGTCGTCGGACTCGATCTCAGCTGCACCCACCATCGGGGGGTCCGCGACGGCCTGGTCCTCGCCGAGTCGTCCATCCTGTCCGCCGGACGCACCATCAGTGCCACCGAGATCCGCATCCGAGACGAGCAGGGGCGCCCGGTCTGCACGTCCCGGCTCACCTGCCTTCTTCGCCCGGCCTGAGCCGCTGAGCACGGCTCCGGAAAGGCCTGCAGAAACCCCGCGCCGGCCGCAAGGCGAAGTTATGCTCCCCGGCAGCGGTCAATCACCGCGTCGCGCCGGGATGGAGCAGGGAGGACTGTGCGTAGGACAGTCGGCACCCTGCTGGGCGCCCTGGTCATGGGCCTCCTGGCGTTCTTCGCCGTCGCGCCCGCCGCCTCCGCGGCTGTGCCGCATGCCCCGGCAGCCGATAGCTCCTCCACCGGCCTGTCCATCGGCGGCCGCCTGTCCAACCAGGTGGGCAACCAGAAGATCCCGGTCGCCGGGGCCAAACTCGACGTCACCGGCGGCGGGTTCACCGGCAGCGGCACCTCTGGCCCTGACGGCCGCTGGAAGGTAGACGTTCCTGCCGAAGGTACCTACACCGTCACCCTGGACATCAAGTCGCTCCCCGAGGGCGTGGCGCTCACCGACCCCAGCCGAGGGTCCATCACGACCACGGTCAAACCTCCGGCCACGACGCGCACCGTGATCTTCCCCCTCGGTCAATCCACGCAGAAGACCGTGAGCAAGTGGACTCAGGCGGCCCAGTTGACCGTCGAGGGCATCCGCTTCGGCCTGCTCATCGCGCTTGGCGCGGTTGGTCTTTCGCTCATCTACGGCACCACCGGCCTGACGAACTTCGCCCACGGTGAGATCGTCACGTTCGGCGCCATCATGGCCTGGGTCGCCAACGTCACCTTCGGCATCCCGTTCATCCCCGCCGCGATTGTCGCCGTGGCCCTGTCGGCCGCCTTCGGCTGGTTCCAGAACATCGCCCTGTGGCGCCCCCTGCGTAAACGTGGCACCGGCCTGCTGGCCATGATGATCGTGTCGATCGGCCTGGCCCTGCTCCTGCGCAACCTCTACCTGTTCTTCTTCGCCGGCGACAAGCGCGCCTACCGGGAGTTCGCGGGTATGGCCGGCATCCCATTCGGCCCCGTGTCGCTGACACCCACGGACATCGCCGCCGTCATCGTCTCCATCGTTGCCCTGGCTGCTGTGGTCCTGGCGGTGCAGTACACCCGACTGGGCAAGGCGACTCGTGCTGTTGCGGATAACCCCGCCCTGGCGTCGAGCGCCGGCATCAAGGTTGAGGGAGTCATCCAGTCGGTTTGGATTCTCGGCGCCGCCATGGCGGGTCTGTCCGGGATCCTCCTGGCCTTCACCCAGCAGGTGTCGTACCTCATGGGCTTCCAGGTGCTCCTGCTCATCTTCGCCGCCGTCACCCTCGGAGGCCTCGGCACCATCTGGGGCGCCATCGTCGGCTCCCTTGTGGTTGGCCTCTTCCTGCAGCTCACCACGCTGATCATCCCGCCGGAGCTGAAGAACGTCGGCGCGCTGCTCGTCCTCATCGTCATCCTGCTCGTTCGTCCGTACGGCCTTCTGGGCCGCCAAGAGCGCGTGGGCTAGGGGGCGACATGGACTGGGGATACATCCTTTCGGTAACGCTGCAATCGGCGTTCGGCATCGAGGCCATCGTCTTCGCCCTTGCCGCCATCGGCCTGAACCTGCAGTTCGGCTACACCGGCCTGCTCAACTTCGGCCAGTCGGCCTTCCTTGCCGTGGCCGCCTACTCCTTGGCCGTCACCGTCACCGAACTGCACCTGAACTTCTGGGTGGGCATCGCTGCAGGCCTGCTGGGCGCCGTTGTTCTGGCCCTGCTGCTGGGCATCCCCACCCTGCGACTGCGGGCGGACTATCTGGCCATCGTCACCATCGCCGCCTCCGAGATCGTCCGGCTCCTGGTGCGTTCGGTCACCCTGAAGAACATCTTCGGCGGCTCGGACGGCATGCGCGACTTTGCCTCCGGCTTCTACGCCATGAATCCGGTCCCCGTCGGCCAGTACTCGCTTGGTCCCGTCACCCTCAACCAGGACAAGGTCTTCATCCTCATCGTGGGGTGGGCCCTCGTCGCCCTCGCGCTGCTCATCACGTTCCTGCTTGTCCGCTCCCCCTGGGGTCGCGTGCTGAAGGGCATCCGTGAGGACGAGGACGCCGTCCGCAGCTTGGGCAAGAACACCTATGCGGTGAAGATGCAGTCGCTCATCATCGGCGGTGTGCTCGGATGCCTCGGCGGATTCGTCTACTCCCTGGGCTACCAGAACGTCGGTCCGGACTTTTTCGGCACCGACACCACGTTCTTCGCCTACGCCATCCTCATCCTGGGCGGCGCTGCCCGAGTGTTTGGTCCGGTCCTCGGCTCGATCATCTTCTGGGCGCTCATCCAGGGCACCGACGTGCTCCTGCGCTCGGGTATCGATGTCGGATTCGCCCCGGTCGCCTGGATGACCGGCTCGCAGGCCGCCATCGTGCGCTACATCCTCGTGGGCGCCGGCCTCATGCTGCTCATGATCTTCCGACCCCAGGGAATCCTCGGCGACCGGAAGGAGTTGGCGCTCGATGCCCGATAACCCGACCGTCGGCCCGCTCGCACTCGCCGCGCGTGCCGCCCTTGCTGATGTGCCCCGTCTGCCCGGTTCACGTAAGCCAGACCCCATTCTCATCGCCGACCACATCATTCGACGCTTCGGTGGTCTCACGGCGGTCGACGTCGAGCACGTGGAGATCCAGCGAGGCGCGATCACCGCGCTCATCGGCCCCAACGGCGCCGGCAAGACCACGTTCTTCAACCTGCTCACCGGCTTCGACCAGCCCGACGAGGGCGACTGGTCGTTCCAGGGGCAGAGCCTGGCCAAGGTGCCCGCGTATCGAGTGGCCCGCCGCGGAATGGTGCGCACCTTCCAGCTCACCAAGGCACTGTCGAAGATGAAGGTCATCGACAACATGCGCCTGGGCGCTCAGCGGCAGCGCGGAGAACGCCTGCGCAACGCGATGTTCCGCTTCACCTGGGGTGCCCAGGAGCGTGAGGTCACCTCTCGCGCCGACATCCTGCTCGACCGCTTCAACCTTGCGGCCAAGCGCGAGGATTTCGCCGGTTCCCTCTCGGGCGGCCAGCGCAAGCTGCTGGAGATGGCACGCGCGCTGATGGCCGACCCGACCATGCTCATGCTCGATGAGCCCATGGCGGGCGTGAACCCGGCGCTCACTCAGGCCCTCCTGGACCACATCACGGCGCTGCGTGAGGAGGGCATGACCGTGCTGTTCGTCGAACACGATATGGATGCCGTCCGCCACATCAGCGACTGGGTGATTGTGATGGCGCAGGGCCGGATCATCGCCGAGGGGCCGCCCGACACTGTCATGCACGACGAGGCCGTTGTCGACGCCTACCTCGGCGGCCATCACGACCAGGCGCTCACGGCGTCAGGTGTCTCGTTCACCGAGGAGGCCGGCTCATGAGCGAGATCCTCCCCGGCGACGCTCCCCAGTACGTCACTCCCGAGCAGCGGGAGTCTGCCCTGGATACTGAGGCGGCACAGCACGACCGACCCACGGCCCTCACCGGCTCAGAGATCCAGGACCGCAACGAGCACATCGCAGGCGCCAAGGATGCGCTCGTCGTCGCCGACAACCTCGTGGCGGGCTACATCCCCGGGGTGAACATCCTCAATGGCGCCGACCTGTACGCGAAGTCCGGCGAGCTCGTGGGCATCATCGGCCCCAACGGCGCCGGCAAGTCCACGCTGCTCAAGGCCCTGTTCGGTCTGGTCAAGGTGCGCTCGGGCCAGGTGTCGCTGGCCAACCAGGACATCACCAATGTGCGTGCCGACGAGCTGGTGACCCTGGGCATCGGGTTCGTCCCGCAGACCAACAACGTCTTTCCGTCGCTGACCATCCAGGAGAACCTGGAGATGGGCTGCTACCAGCGACCCAAGATCTTCGCCGAGCGCTTCGCGTTCGTCACCGACCTCTTCCCCACCCTGGGCACCCGCAAAGCGCAGCGCGCCGGTTCGCTGTCCGGCGGTGAGCGCCAGATGGTCGCCATGGGCCGAGCGCTCATGATGGATCCGTCGGTCCTGCTTCTCGACGAGCCATCCGCGGGACTGTCCCCCGCCCTCCAGGACGAAGTGTTCGTACGCGTACGCGAGATCAACAAGACCGGCGTGACGGTCATCATGGTCGAGCAGAACGCTCGCCGATGCCTGCAGATCTGCGATCGCGGCTACGTCCTTGACCAGGGTCGCAATGCGTACACCGGCACCGGACGCGCACTGGCCACCGACCCCAAGGTCATCCAGCTGTACCTCGGCACGCTCGCCAAAGCCTGATCGGCGGGCCCGTGCGCACCCGCCGGGTCCTCGACCCGCTGCTCGCCGTACTCGTCGCCGCCTCCCTTGTTTCCGGCGCCGTCGTTTCCAGCACCAGTGCCTCCGCCGACAGCACCCCCACCCCCACTCCAACGCCCTCTCCCGTCGTTGATACGGGCCCATCCCTCGACACCCCAGCCCCCGGACCGACGTCTGTGTCCGCAACGGCAACCCCATCGACTGCGACCGCTCGCCCGACGGACATGCGGGTGTTCGCC
>CAYFLO010000088.1:0-6694 GCA_964343995.1 uncultured Bifidobacteriaceae bacterium | reverse complement strand
AGCGCCGGAGCGATGACCACGTCGACCCCGTGCAGGTCGCTGCGGCGGGGGCCGCGCGGCTCATCGATCCCGAACGCAGCCGGCGAGAGCCCGGTGTCGTCGAGTTCGCCCCACTGCAGCTCCTGGCCGACCACGCACGGCAGCACGACGGTGCATCCGCGCTCCCGCAGTGCCGCCAGGAGCGGCGCGGTGCCCGGCTCGTCGGGGCGCGAGGCGTAGGCAGCCACGGTGGGGACGCCGGCCAGCTCCGGCAGGGCGAGCACCGCTGCGGCGAGTGCTGGCGCGGCGTCGTCCCGCTGCACAGGCGTGCGCGCGGCGCGCGCCGCCCGCACCTGGGCGCGCATGCGGGCCTTGGCCGCCACCGCGCCCACATCGTCCATGCCGTCATCCTGCCCGGCGGATCGGCCGTGGGGCCGCACGGCCGTCCCGTAGGGTCGTGCGCATGGCTGGCCGTGACATGCCCGTGCGCAAGGCCGTCATCCCCGCGGCCGGCCTGGGCACGCGTTTCCTTCCGGCCACCAAGGCCACGCCCAAGGAGATGCTCCCGGTCGTCGACAAGCCGGCCATCCAGTACGTCGTCGAGGAGGCCGTCGCGGCGGGCATCGACGACATCTTGTTCATCACCGGCCGCAGCAAGCGGCCGCTGGAGGACCACTTCGACCGCAACCACGAGCTGGAGTCCGCGCTCATCGCCAAGGGCGACACCGGCCGCCTGGCCCTGGTCACCGAGTCCAGCGACCTCGCGCGTATCCACTACGTGCGCCAGGGCGATGCCCTCGGGCTGGGCCACGCGGTGCTTGTCGCCGAGAGCCACGTGGGCGACGAGCCGTTCGCCGTGCTCCTGGGCGATGACCTCATCGACCCGCGCGATCCCATCCTCCCGGCGATGGTCGACGTGCGAGCCCGTCACGGCGGATCGGTCGTGTGCCTCATGCAGGTGCCGCGCGACCAGATCCACCTGTATGGCTGCGCGGCGGTCATCCCCACCGATCTGCCGCAGGTGCTCGCCATCACCGACCTGGTGGAGAAGCCCGAGGCAAGTGAGGCCCCCAGCGACTACGCGGTCATCGGGCGCTACCTGCTCGACCCGGCGGTGTTCGCCGTGCTCGAGCGCACGACACCCGGACGCGGCGGGGAGATCCAGCTCACCGATGCGCTGCGCGTGCTGGCCACCATGCCGGCCGACCAGGGTGGCGGCGTGCACGGCGTGGTGTTCGACGGTCGCCGTTACGACACCGGCGATCGCCTGTCCTACCTGAAGTCGGTGATCATGCTGGCGTGTGAGCGCGACGACATCGGTCCGGCGCTGCGCACGTGGCTGAACGGCTACGTGTCGTCGTGATGCCCCAGGAGTCGCTCGCGTGAGCGAGTGGCCGGTCACCCTGCGTCACGGTGACGTCACCCTGAGGCCGCTGCGTTTGCGAGACGGGCGACGCTGGCGCGACGTTCGTCGGCGCAACACCGACTGGCTGCAGGAGTGGGAGGCCACGATGCCGCCGGAGGCGGTGTCCGACGGGCTGGGTCTGCCCACCTTCGGCGGGATGGTCCGCCGCCTGCGCCGCGAGGCGCGCGACCTGCGCACCCTGCCGTGGGTCGTGGCCTACCGCGGTGCCCTCGTGGGGCAGTTGACCGTCGGCTCCATCGCCTGGGGTTCGGCGCGCAGCGCCTTCATCGGCTACTGGATCGACCAGGAGGTGGCCGGCCGCGGCATCATGCCGACGGCCGTGGCCATGGCCCTCGACCACTGCCTGGGACCTCTGGGCATGCACCGGATCGAGATCAGCATCCGCCCGGAGAATCGCGCCTCCCTGCGGGTGGTGGAGAAGCTGGGGCTGGAGTGCGAGGGGATGCGCCGCTCCTACCTGCACATCAATGGGGAGTGGCGCGACCACGTCACCTATGTGGCCTTCGCCGACCAGGTGGGGTACCTGGCCCGCTGGGACGCGTCGCGGGCGTCGTAACCCGACCCGAACGGACGTCACCCGGACCGGCGACACGCCCAAGCGGCCACGAGGGCCACGTCCACGAAATGTCCGATCCGTCCCTCTAGCGTGCGGCCTGTGACGGGTGTGATCTACATCGTGATCATCGGCCTGTGGGCCGTGGTCCTCATCCCGATGTGGATGCGTCGTCACGATCAGATCAGCGAAGTCAGGGCCGCCGCGCGTTTCAGCTCGGCGATGCGCTCCCTGGGACGCGGAGACCGCACCTCCTACGCGCTCCAGATGTCTGTTCCCGCTGGCTCACCTATGCAGGAGTCCCCCATGGCCTTTCGTTCCCGTCGCGCAGCTGCCGACTACGACGATGTCGAGCTCGACTACGACGAGTACACCGACGACTCGCTCGATGCGCGCGAGTACGCGCGACAGACGGCGGCCACGCGTCGCGCCATCGTCATGGGCGTGCTCACGTTCGTGCTGCTGCTCGTGCTCATCCTGGCGATCATGTCGATCGTCCCGAAGTGGACGCCGATCCTCGCGGCCGTCCCGCTCCTGGCCTTCATCGTCGCGGCGATCGTCACCGCGAGTGCACGCAACGAGGCGCGCGTCGAGCGGCCGCAGCGACTCACCCCGCGCACGATGCGTATGCCGATGACGGCGCGGGTGGCACGCGACAGCAAGGCGTCGGCGGCCACGGACGACTTCGAGACCTGGGATGCCTGGGCCGACGAGGACGCCTGGGAGGCCGTCCCCAGCACCCTGCCGACCTATGTGTCCGCCCCCCGTGCCTCGGCGGTGCCCCGCGGCATCGACCGGGCCCACCCGGGGGAGTGGACCGGCCAGGCCATGGTCGACACCGCCCGGGCCATGCGGGCACCGCTGTCGCAGCACGACGAGATGGTCGCCGCCCTCGCGCAGGAGGACGACCTCACCGCCGAGATCCCGGTCGTGCGCGAGCAGGGCCGCGGCGACGCGGCCTCCGCCACCGCCTGATTCCGACTTTTTAGCCAGCACCATGACCCGCGGACCGCGGGTCGGCCGCATGCGCGGCGCTTGCTACCCTTGCCGCCACCTTCCGGGGCTGTAGCGCAGTTGGTAGCGCACCTCGTTCGCAACGAGGGGGTCAGGGGTTCGAATCCCCTCAGCTCCACCACGTGAGATCCGGGCAGTGTTCTGCTCGCCCGTCACGTCTAGATCCAGGTCGGCATCCACATGCGCAGCTGCCACTGGTCATACGGCAGCAAGATCCCCGTCCACACCGGGTAGAACCACCACGCCGCGAGTACGACGAGCACGACGAACGCGCCCACGGCGATCGCGCCGTTGCGGCGTCGATGACCGGGTGCGTCGGCCGGCCCCAGGATCGTGCCCAGGCTCATCGCCAGAGCCATCACGACGAACGGCACGTACGCCACCGTGTAGAAGGTGAAGATCGTGCGGTTGAGGTAGAGCAGCCACGGCAGCCAGCCGGCCAGGATGCCCACGAGCACGGCCCCCGAGCGCCAGTCGCGACGGCCGATCCAGCGCCACAGCTGGTGCAGGATCGCGGCGATCGCCGCCCACCAGATGATCGGGTTGCCCAGCGCGAGCACCTCGGCGGCGCAGTGGTTGACCGGGCAGCCCTCGCCGCCGTTCTCGATGGCGTGCCAGTAGAAGGCGGTCGGACGTGTCTGGAACGGCCACGACAGCGCATTGCTCGCGTACGCGTGTCCGCTGTCGAGGTTGACGTGGAAGTGCCACGCCTCGGCGTGGTAGTGCCACAGGCTTCGCAGCGCGACCATGGCCGGCCACTCGCCCTGCGCCCAGGTGCGCGCGTAGCCGTCGGACGACAGGAACCACCCGGTCCACGTCATGAGGTAGACGGCGGCGGCGATGCCGACGAACGACAGTGCGGCGAGTGGGGCGTCGCGCACGAGGGTCGCTGTCCACGGACGCTGCACTCCGACGGCACGACGTGCCGACACATCCCAGACGACCGTCATGATCGCGAAGAAGGCCAGGAACCACAGGCCCGACCATTTGACGCCGCAGGCCAGACCCAGGCTCGCGGCGGCGGCCCAGCGCAGCGGTCGCACTCCTAGGCGCGGACCCCACTCGGTGGCGGTCGCCGCAAGCCCGTCCGCGGCGACGAGCCGCGCCAGCCGAGCGCGCGTGCGATCACGGTCGATGAGCAGCAGCCCGAAGGCGACGAGCACCCAGAACTCCAGCACCATGTCGAGCAGGCCGGTGCGCGACAGCACCAGGTGCATGCCGTCGAGGGCCAGCAGCAGGCCGGCGAGGGTGCCGACGAGGTCGGAGCGGGTGAGGCGTCGCGCGATGCGCGCGCACATGAGGATCGACAGGGTGCCCAGGACGGCCACGGCGAAGCGCCAGCCGAACGGGGTGGCGCCGAAGATCCACTCGCCGACGGCGATCGTCCACTTGCCCACGGGCGGATGGACGACGAACTCCGGCGTGGTCTTGAACAGGCCCAGCGCCCGCCAGTTGCCGTCGGAGGCCAGGATGATCTCGTTGGCCTTGTCGACCAGGGTGCGCTCGACCCCGTACTGCAGGTAGGCCAGCGCATCCTTGGGGTAGTAGGTCTCGTCGAAGATGAGGTCGTGCGGGCGCCCCAGGCTCGCGAACCGCAGGATCGCGCCGATGACGGTGACGACGAGGGGGCCGATCCAGCCGACCCAGCCGCGCGACGGCCAGGCCGGCACCAGCCGGGTGGCCAGGGAGGCAAGGTCGCGCCGCGGCGCGATCGCCGCGGGCAGCGTCACGGCGTCATCGTAGGCACGCTGTCAGGATGCGCCCATGACGTCGGCGCGTGCGGGTTCCGATGCGGGTGCGCCCGCGGGCCGGATCCTGCTGGCGGCCACCCCCCTGGGCAACCCCGGCGACGCATCCGCACGGCTGCGCGACGCGCTCGCGTCGGCCGACGTCATCGCCGCGGAAGACACCCGCCGTGCCCACCGGCTCCTGGCCGATCTGGAGGTGACGACCGCGGCGCGACTGGTCTCGTTCTACGACGCCAACGAGCGTGAGCGCGCACCCGAGCTCGTCGACGCGGCGCAGTCCGGTGCGCTCGTCGTCGTCGTGACCGATGCCGGGATGCCGTCGGTGAGCGACCCGGGCTTCCGGCTGGTTGCGTTGGCTGTCGAGCGCAGCGTGCCGGTGAGCGTGCTGCCCGGACCGTCGGCGGTGCTCGCCGCACTTGCGGTGAGCGGGCTGCCGGTCGACCGGTTCTGCTTCGAGGGGTTCCTGCCGCGACGCGCGGGGGAGCGGGCGTCGCGGCTGGCCGAGCTACGCGCGGAGCCGCGCACGATGGTGCTGTTCGAGGCACCGCACCGCGTGCGCGAGACCGTCGCAGCGCTGGCCGAGGCTTTCGGCGCGCAGCGTCCCGCGGCCCTGTGCCGCGAACTGACGAAGACCTATGAAGAGGTCGTGCGCGGCACCCTGGCCGACCTCGTGACCTGGGCGCAGGGCGAGCCGCGCGGCGAGATCACGCTGGTGGTCGCGGGTGCGTCGATCGACGAGCGGCGCGCGGCGGCCGGTCTGGCCACGGACGACGACCGGGTCGCCGCCGTCGCCGAGCTCGAGGCGTCGGGCACACCGCGCAAGGAGGCGATCGTGCAGGTGGCGCGTGCCGCCGGTGTGCCACGTCGCGAGGTCTACGACGCCGTCGTCCGCGCGACGCACCGCGAACCGTAGGATCGTGCGCATGTCCGGCGACAAGGCGTACTACGTCACCACGCCGATCTACTACGTCAATGACGCCCCGCACATCGGCCACGCCTACACGACCACCGCCGGCGACGTCCTCACCCGCTGGCACCGCCAGCGCGGCGAGCAGGTGTGGTTCCTCACCGGCGTCGACGAGCACGGCACCAAGGTGCAGCGTGCCGCCGAGGGCGGGTCGGTCACCCCGCAGGAGTGGGTCGACCGCCTGGTCACCGATGCCTGGAAGCCGGTGCTGTCGACGATCGACGCCGCCCACGACGACTTCATCCGCACCACCGAGCCCCGGCACAAGGAGCGCGTCCAGCGTTTCTGGGAGGCGGTCCGCGACAACGGCTACGTCTACTCCGCGCCCTACGAGGGCCCCTACTGCGTGGGCTGCGAGGAGTTCAAGCTCCCCGGCGACCTCGTCGAGGGGGAGGGCGAGCTCAAAGGTCAGCAGCTGTGCCCCGTGCACGGCCGACCCGTCGAGCAGCTGCAGGAGGAGAACTGGTTCTTCCGACTCTCGGCCTTCCAGGACCGCCTCATCGCGCACTACGAAGCGAACCCCGACGCCGTGCAGCCACGCAGTGCCTACAACGAGGTCATGTCGTTCCTGCGCCAGGGCCTCACCGACATCTCGATGTCGCGCTCGAGCGTGGCCTGGGGCATCCCGCTGCCGTGGGATCCCTCGCAGGTCGTCTACGTGTGGTTCGACGCGCTGCTCAACTACGCCACCGCGGTGGGCTACGGCGCGCCCGAGGGCAGCGCCGACGCCGATCGATTCGCGCGCACCTGGCCGGCCGACGTGCACCTGGTGGGCAAGGACATCCTGCGCTTCCATGCCGTGTACTGGCCGGCCATGCTCATGGCCGCCGACGTGGCGCTGCCGGGCAAGGTGTTCGCCCACGGCTGGCTGCTCGTCGGCGGCGAGAAGATGAGCAAGTCGCGGCTCACCGGCATCGCGCCGGCGCAGATCATCGATCACTTCGGCTCCGACGCCTTCCGCTACTACTTCCTGCGGGCGATCCAGTTCGGCCAGGACGGCTCGTTCT
>CAYFLO010000087.1:0-6704 GCA_964343995.1 uncultured Bifidobacteriaceae bacterium | reverse complement strand
GGGCGAGCTCGGTTCCGCCGCCCATGGCCGCGCCGTTGATGAAGGCGAAGGTGGGGACCCCGAGGTCATGCAGCCGGGTGAAGGTGGCGTGCCCGAGCTGGGCGAATTGCAGAATCTGGTCGCGCTGGGTGACGGCTCCGATTCCGGACAGATCCGCGCCGACGGCGAAGATGAACGGCTTGCCCGTGATCGCCACGGCCGCGAGGCCGGGCATCGCCCGGACCTCGTCGAGTGCCGTGGCCAGCTCGATCATCCCCTGCGGGCCGAAGGTCGACGGACGGGTGTGGTCCTTGTCGTTGTCCAGGGTGATGAGCGCCATGCGCCCGGCCCCGTGGGGAAGGTCGAAGGTGCGCACCCGAGCGTGGGTGACGACCTCGGTGCCCATGACGTCGCTCATGCTGCGCCTCCCTGCAGGTTCTCCCAGATCACGGTGCCGCCCATCCCCAGGCCGATGCACATCGTGGTGATGCCGTAGCGCACGTCGGGATGACGGGCGAAGTCGCGGGCCAGGTACGTCATGAGTCGGATGCCGCTGGAGGCCAGGGGATGGCCCACGGCGATCGCGCCGCCCATGGGGTTGACCCGTGGATCGTCATCAGCGATTCCGAAGTGCTCCAGGAACGACAGCACCTGCACGGCGAAAGCCTCGTTGACCTCGAACATCCCGATGTCGTCGATCGACAGCCCCGCACGGTCCAGGGCCTTGATCGTCGATGGAACCGGGCCGTAGCCCATGACCTCAGGATCGACGCCGGCGAACGCGAAGCCCACCATGCGCATGGACGGCGTGAGCCCAAGCGTCTTCGCCGTGTCCGCGCTTGCCAGCAAGCAGGCGGTGGCGCCGTCGTTGAGGCCGGCGCTGTTGCCCGCGGTCACGCGACCACCGGGGCGGAACGGCGTGCGCAGGGCCTCCAAGGCTTCCATCGTCGTGTCGGGTCGCGGCGGTTCGTCGACGCTCACGTAGTCCCAGCCCAGTTCTGGATTGCGGACGGCGACCGGAACGAGATCGGGCTGGATCCAGCCGTTCCGGTAGGCCTGCGCGGTCTTGGACTGGGAGCCCAAGGCGTAGGCATCCGCACGTTCCTTGGTGAGGGTGGGGAAGCGGTCGTGGAGAACCTCGGCCGTCTTGCCCATCACCAGGGCGTCGGTGTCGACGAGCCGCTCGGCGACGAAGCGCGGATTGGGGTCCATTCCCTCGCCCATGGGGTGGTGCGTCATGTGCTCGACGCCACCGGCGAGGGCGAGGTCGTACTGCCCGGCCATGATCGCGGCACTCAGGGTCGTGACAGCGGTCATCGCACCCGCGCACATGCGATCGATGCTGTAGCCGGGGACGCTGCGCGGAAGACCTGCCAGCAGGGCCGTCGTGCGGCCCAGGGTCATGCCCTGGTCGCCGGTCTGGGTCGTCGCGGCGATGGCGACGTCGTCGATGCGCTCGGCCGGCACCGACGGGTTGCGACGCAGCAGTTCGCGCAGAAGCGTGACGACGAGATCGTCGGCACGAGCCCCGGCGAGGGCGCCGCCTGCCTTGCCGAAGGGGGTGCGTACGCCGTCGACGAAGACGACGTCAGAGCGGTTGCCGGCCATGGGTCCTCCCGGGGTCACCGAGATATTACCCGCAAGTAACTACGAGGGACCTGCACTCGCCCAGGCGGCGGCCAGGGGAGGCACGACGAGGTCGGCCTGCCAGTCCCGGGCGCCGGCCTGGCGCAGGACGGTCCGCATGTCCGCGGGATCTAGGGAATCCGGCGGCTCCCAGGCCAGTCGGCGCAGGAGCTCTGGCGTGAGCAGGTTCTCCGCCGGGATCTCGTGCGTTTCGGAGAGGCCAGCGATGACCGTGCGGGCCGCTTCCCAGCGGGCGAAGGCCGGTGGATTGCGGTCGGCCCAGGCGCGCGGCGGGGGAGGTCCCGAGGGCGGGGGATTGGTCGCGGGCAGGGCATCCGTGGCCATGGTCACGGCGCGCTCGATCGCCTGCCACCAGCGTCGGGCGTACCGATGCGCGCCCCGTCCGTGGAACTCCTTGGTCGCCAGCAGGGCATCGAGGCTCTCGGGCACCTGGGTGGCAACGGCGACGATGGAGGCGTCCGGCAGGAGTCGTCCCACGGCCACATCCTTGTCACGCGCGATGGTGTCGCGCTCGATCCACAGTTCACGTGCCACGGCCAGGTTGCGGGGCTTGCGCACGCGATGGATCCCGGACAGGCGACGCCAACCCTCGTCACCGCGATCGCGCGGGGCGAAGGTCAGCAACGCGTGAAACTCCTGGCGGGCGAACTCGTCCTTGCCCGCGGTGGCGAGTGCGTCAGCGAGAACATCGCGCAGGGCGGGCAGCGGTTCGACGTCGAGTACCGCGTAGCGCAGCTGAGCCGCGCTGAGGGGGCGAAGCGACCAGTCCGTCGCTCCATGTCCCTTCTCCAGTCCCAGTCCGAGTTCACTTGCCACCAGAGCCGCAAGGCTCACCCGTTCGCGCCCGAGCAGGCGACCGGCGAGCTCGGTGTCGAACAGCGCCCGTGGGCGCAGTCCCACCTCCGCGAGGCAGGCGAGATCCTGGGTTGCCGCGTGGAGGATCCACTCCGTCTCCCCGATGGCCGTATCGAGGAGGGAGAGATCGGGCAGCGCGATCGGGTCGATGAGGGCGCTGCCGGCACCTTCGCGGCGGACCTGCACCAAATAGGCGCGCTGGCTGTAGCGATAGCCGGATGCACGTTCGGCGTCCAGGGCAACGGGACCGTGACCAGCAGCGACCTTGTCGGCATAGCGCGCCAACGCATCGGCGTCGGTGAGGACGCCAGGAACGCCGTCGCTGGGGACCACCGGAGGCAAGGGGGCCGGCGGTTCGGGCGCTTCCGGACTGTGCGGCGTCGACGGATCAGTGTCGGACGTCATCAGCGCCGACGTGTCACGGGGACGACACCGGCCGGCAGTGGCGGCAATCCGGCGAGTTGGCCGACGAGGTCCAGCCAGGCCTGCACATGAGCGCCGAGGCTGTCGACCGTGCCGCGGTCGTCCTCCAACGGTGTCCAGGATGCCCGCAGTTCGATGGTGCCCTCGGTGGGCCGGTCGGACATCGTCCCGAAGCTGCGGCCCACCGACCTGGTGACCGTCCCGCCCACGTGACCGACGTGCAGGGGTGCGGTGACCTCCTCCACCCAACTCCAGGCCACATCGAGCAGGACCGGATCGTCGACGAGTTCGGCATCCAGGTCAGCACGGGCGAAGACGACGGCACGGAAGGTGCCCTCCCACTCATCAACCCCGTCGGGGTCATGCAGGAGCACGAATCGGCCGGACGCAGCCGGTGCGACGTCCTCCACGCTCTCCACGGTCAGCGCCAGGGCGGCGGGCGCGAGCCGTTGGGGGGCGGGCGCCTCCTGCAGGCTGAACTCCGGGCGCGGAAGGGCCTGCTGGACCTGGGCCACGGCGCGCGCGAAGGGATCACCGGAATCCGCGATGGGGCGCACCTTGGCAGGCTAGGTGAGCGCGGGGGACGGGTCGGGGAGCCTCGCCGCAGGCCGAGCCGCTCACGTGGGTAGGCCGGTGCCTACGCTGGCGGCGTGTACTCCGGCCTGGCGCTGCTGTCGTCGCTCATGTGGGGCACGGGAGACTTCCTCGGAGGTCTGGCGAGTCGGCGTCTGCCTGCCCTGGCGGTCTACGGTCTGTCTCAGGCGATCGGCTTCGTGGTCATGCTCGTCATCGCCACGCTCGCGGGGGCCTGGGGTGCGCCTCTGGGCTACTGGCCGTGGGCGATCCTGGCGGCGGTGCTGGGACTTGTGGGCATGCTGTCGTTCTACCGGGCCCTGGCGATCGGGCCCATGGGCATCGTGAGCCCCTTGGCTGCCGTGTCCGTCCTCGTCCCGGTGGCCTTCGCCCTGCTCGTGCGGGGCGAGCAGCCCAACGGGATGCAGATCCTGGGGATGATCCTGGCGTTCGGAGGGATCCTGCTCGCCTCCGGCCCGGAACTCACCGGCGCAGAGTCGGCACGCCCAATCCTGCTCGGGCTCCTGGCAGCGCTCATGTTCGGCGGCATGTACATCGCCTTCGAGCAGGGCAGTGAGGTGAGCCCGGTCATGACGATGACGGGCATGCGGCTCACCAGTGTCGCTATCTTCATCCCGATCCTCATCATCGCCCGCGGGTTCGGAGGCGCCACCTGGCGCGATGCACAACTGCTCGTCCCCCTCGGGGTCGCCGATGCCAGCGCGAACGTCCTTTACGGAATTGCCACGACACACGGACTGATGTCGACCATCAGTGTGCTGGGGTCGCTGTACCCCGTGGTGACCGCCGTGCTGGCGGCGATCTTCCTTCGCGAGCGCCTGCGGGCCGTGCAGTACGTGGGCGTCGTGGGGGCCGTCATCGGCATCCTGCTCATCAGTGCCGGCCCGTGAGGACGCGAATAGGGGTGCGGGTCACTCCACCGCGGGGCGCGGTTCGAGGGTCATGGACACCGAGTTGATGCAGTAGCGCAGGTCGGTGGGGGTGTCGTAGCCCTCGCCTTCGAACACGTGACCGAGGTGACCACCGCAGTTGGCGCAGCGCACCTCGGTGCGCAGGCGACCCAGCGAGCGATCCTCCAGGTACACGACGGAGTCCTTGGCCAGCGGCGCATAGAAGCTCGGCCAGCCGCAGTGCGAGTGGAATTTGTGATCGCTGCGGAAGAGCTCGGCATTGCATGCGCGGCAGCGATAGACGCCCTCGGTCTCGGTGTCGGTGTACTCGCCGACGAACGGCGCCTCGGTGCCGGCCTCACGCAGTACGTGGTACTCCAGCGGGCTGAGCTGCGACTTCCAGGCATCCTCGTCCTTGACGACCGTGTAGGCCTGTCCGTCGGGTCGGGAGGAGCCATCCTTGGCCGGGGTGCTGTGCGACATGGCTCCACGGTAACCCGGGTAGGGTCGCGCCGTGAGCGACACCCTCGACTCCCGCACCTCGTGGCTCAGCGACGAGGAGATGGCCACGGCCCGCGGTCGGCTGCCGATGGTCTACGTCGACGCGGTGCCGGTGCGCACGAGCCCGGCCGGAGAAGTGCTTCTGGTGGGACTGCTGCTGCGCGGCATGCCCGACGGCAGCATCAGTCGAGCGGTCGTCTCGGGCCGGGTGCTCTACGGCGAGCGCGTGCGCGACGCCCTCATGCGGCATATCGAGAAGGACCTCGGTCCCTTGGCCCTTCCGGAGATCCCTCCGGCGCCGCAGCCGTTCACCGTGGTCGAGTACTTCCCGACCCCCGATGTCACCGGGTTCCACGATCCGCGCCAGCACGCGGTCTCACTGGCCTTCGTCATCCCGGTGGCCGGCGATTGCGCGCCGTCGCAGGATTCCCTGGACCTGGTGTGGGTCACGCCCACGGAGGCGTGCTCGGCGAGTTTCCAGGCGGAGATGAGCGGCGGGCAGGGTCGATTGGTGCGCATGGCGCTGGGGCACTGCGGCCAACTTCCTTAATTCAGGTCAAGTCCTAGGCGCAGGGATCCCCACGGCTTCTGCCCACTCATGGGCCAGGGCGATGATGTGTGCCCGCACCTCGTCGGTACGTGGCATCGGCCCACGTGCGAGGGTGGATTTCGACAGTTTGTCTCCGTCGGGAGTAATCGCCAGGGGGTGATGGACGATCGAGCCGGGGAAGGCCAGGCCCAACTCAGTCGCGAGGTCGCGCTGGAGGGTCGTCGACGCCTCGAGGTCCTTGCCGCGAACGACATGGTCGATCGCCCACAGGTCGTCGTCCACGACGCTGGTCAGGTGGTACGCCGGCACATCATCACGCCGCCACAGCACGGGATCGTCGGCGTCTGGACGGTTCCATCGCAGGGCGTTCACACCGGGCTGCCACTCACCCGTGCGCTGCCGGCAGGTGCAGTCGCGTGTGCCACGGGGGCAGGTGCAGGCGAATGCCCGTCCATCGGCGGCCAGGGCGAGAGCGGCCTCCCGATATCGGTGTGTGCGCAGGCGCTGCGACCAGGTGTCGTGGAGGTCGGCGACGGTTCCTGGCCCCTCGTCGACATGAACGTCCACCCAGGCCAGCACGTCCAGGATGTCCGCGACGAAAGCGTCCTTGGACCGATCAGGGTCGGCGTCGTCTATGCGCAGGACTACGGTTCCGCCGAGTGCTCGCGCCCACCACGACGTCAGAAGTGCGTTGGCGGCATTTCCCTCGTGCAGGTACCCGCTGGGGGTCGGGGCGATGCGGGCGCGCACGATGTCACGGTAGTCGGGCAACCGCGGGCAATTCGGCGCGGCTGAGTGACACGGATGTGGCCCGGTGGTTGGCTACGGGCATGGCATCCAGCAAGGCCAAGGGCCTTCTCACACTCCTCGCCGTCGCCGTTGTCGTCATGGCGCCCGGCTTCGTGCTTTCCCTCACCGGGCACACCGAGTACGCGGCGGTGGCCGGTTTCGGAGCCCTGAGCTGCCTGCTGCCCACGCTCTATGGCGGCTGGAAGGTCGGCCTGGGTACCGCCGTGGGCGTGGCCATCGCCGGTGGCCTTGCCCTGTCGTGGTCGGACAATGCCTGGCTGGCCGCACTGCTCATGCTCGTGGTGGGTATCGCCGTGGGTCTCACCGCCCGTCCGGGCTGGAACGCCGGGATGATCCTGGCGCCCATCACGATCGCACTGATCCTGGCCACCCCGCCCACGGGATCCGATCACTCCCTTGCAGTGTCGATCCGCTGCGCCATCATCCTCCTGGCCTCGGGCGTGTTCGCCGCCATT
>CAYFLO010000086.1:5839-6731 GCA_964343995.1 uncultured Bifidobacteriaceae bacterium | reverse complement strand
GGGCGTCGCCGCCGAGCGCGCCTACGCCCACGCCCACCGGTGTACCTTCGCCCGCCCGGTCGCGGGGCGTGCCGAGTCGCACCTGATGCACCCCACCGCACCCCTGGGCCTGGCCGGCGACGTGTGGACCGGCGGCGACGACGCCGCACCGCGGGTGGAATCGGCGTGGCTATCGGGCCGGGCGCTGGCCGCGTCCCTGGGGGAGCGCATCGCGCATTAGGGGCATTCCCTTTCGTGCGTTAGGGTTTCTCCACGTGCCAGCAATCGTTCTCGTCGGTGCGCAATGGGGCGACGAAGGTAAGGGCAAGGCGACTGACCTCCTGGGTGGCCGCGTCGACTACGTCGTGCGCTACCAGGGTGGCAACAACGCCGGCCACACCGTTGTCATCGGCGACCAGAAGTTCGCCCTCCACCTTCTGCCCAGCGGCATCCTGACCCCGTCGGTCGTTCCGGTCATCGGCAACGGCGTGGTGATCGACCCCGACGTGCTGCTGGCCGAGATGGCCGGTCTCAACGCCCGCGGCATCGACACCAGCAAGCTCGTCATCAGCGCCAACGCGCACCTCATCACGCCGTACCACGTGACCCTCGACAAGGTCACCGAGCGCTTCCTGGGCAAGAGCAAGATCGGCACCACCGGACGCGGCATCGGCCCGACCTACAGCGACAAGATCGCCCGCATCGGCATCCGCGTGCAGGACCTCTTCGACGAGTCGATCCTGCGGCAGAAGGTCGAGGGCGCCCTCGCCAACAAGAACCAGGTCCTCGTCAAGGTCTACAACCGTCGCGCCCTCACCGCCGACGCCATCGCCGACCAGCTGCTGTCGTACGCCGATGCCCTCGCGCCCTATGTGGCCGACACCAGTCTGCTGCTCAACGATGCCCTCGACGC
>CAYFLO010000086.1:0-5829 GCA_964343995.1 uncultured Bifidobacteriaceae bacterium | reverse complement strand
AAGGCCTACACCACGCGCGTGGGCTCCGGCCCGTTCCCGACCGAGCTGCTCGATGAGGACGGCGAGCGCCTGCGTGCCATCGGCGGGGAGCGCGGTGTCACCACCGGCCGCCCGCGTCGCTGCGGCTGGTTCGATGCGCCGATCGCCCGCTTCGCCACGCGCGTCAACGGCCTCACCGACATCTTCCTGACCAAGCTCGACGTGCTCACCGGCTGGGAGCGGATCCCGGTGTGCGTCGCCTACGACGTCGACGGCGTGCGCACCGATGAGCTGCCGATGACGCAGACCGGCTTCCACCACGCCACGCCGATCTACGAGTACCTGCCCGGATGGAGCGAGGACATCTCGTCCGCGCGCACGCTGGAGGATCTGCCCGCCAACGCGCGCAGCTACGTGCAGTTCCTGCAGGACGTCTCCGGTGCTCCGATCAGTGCGATCGGCGTCGGCCAGGACCGCGACGCCACCATCGCGGTGCGCGACCTCATCGACTAGTTCCTTCGAACCGCGCGCCCGGGCCCTCTCGGGCCGATACCCCCGCGAACCGGGCCGGGTCCCTCATGACCGGTCCTTCCCGAGGGGAGATCTGGCATGGGCATCCGCATCATGACCACTGCACTGGCCGCTGTCGCTGCCGTGGCCGGAACGGGGCTCGCCCTGCAGGCGGCCCCCGGTGCCGTCGCGGCGACGGGCCCGGTCGTCGCGCCCTACGTCGACATGGGGCTGTACCCGCCCGCGGACCTCGTCGCGATCAAGAACGCGACCGGCATCCCTGCGGCGACGCTGGCCTTCGTCGTGGCGCAGGGCGGTAATGCCTGCACGCCGGCCTGGGGTGGCTACGCGGACTACCGCGTCGGTGGCGCCGGGGACTTCTCGTCGGCGATCGCCGCCTTCCGCGGCGCCGGCGGTCGAGCGATCGTGTCGTTCGGCGGTGCGAACGGCACCGAGCTCGCGAGCACGTGCACCACGACCGCCGCCCTCACGTCGGCGTACCGCACGGTCGTCGACCGCTACGGCATCGACCGCATCGACTTCGACATCGAGGGCGCGGCCGTCGCCGATCCGACGTCGAACCAGCGACGCGCCGCTGCGGTAGCCCAGTTGCAGCGTGACCTCGCGGCCGCGGGACGCACCCTTCAGGTGTCGCTCACGCTGCCGGTGATGCCCGACGGCCTCACCGCCGACGGCGTGCGCACAGTGCGGGAGTTCACCGGCGCCGGCGTCACCCTCGCCTCGGTCAACGTCATGGCGATGGACTACGGCTCGAGCTACACCCAGATGGGCGCCCACGCGGTGTCCGCGGCGCGGTCCACCTCGACCCAGTTGGCCGGAATCCCCGCGTACTCGTCGTGGACGACCGCGCAGCGCAATGCCATCGTCGGCGTGACGCCGATGATCGGGAAGAACGACGTCTCCCCGGAGGTCTTCACCCTGGCTGACGTCTCGACCCTCACCTCGTTCGCCACGAGCAACGGCATCGGCATGCTCGCGTGGTGGGAGCTCACCCGCGACAAGCCGTGCACGGGCGGAGCAACGGCGCTGTACCAGTGCACCGGCACGAGCGACGCTCAGTGGGCGTACTCGCGCGCCTTCGTCAGCGGAGCCGGGGGCACCGTGACTCCACTGCCCACGGTCTCTCCGACGGTGTCGCCGACGGCATCCGCGACGCCCACGGCTTCCTCGACGCCTTCGGCGTCGCCGAGCACGACGTCGACCGCTCCCGCCGGTGCCGCAGTGGCGACGGCCCGCATCTCCTCGGACTGGGGCAGCGGGTTCTGCGCCGACGTGTCGGTGACCACCGGCTCGGTGTCGCCGATCCGCTGGACCGTCGCTCAGCCCGTGGCCGGCACGGTGAGCAGCGTGTGGAACGCCACGACCGTGGCCCCCGCCTCGTTCTCCGGCGCCTCGTGGAACCCCACGGTGAGCGCGTCGAGTCCCACCTCGTTCGGCTACTGCGCGAATCGGGCCACGTCGTCGGCGTCCCCGACGCCCACGCCGACGCCCACGTCGACGGCAACTCCGACACCGACACCGACACCGACGCCCTCGTCGTCGACGGCGACTGGGCTCGCCGTCACCGTGCAGGTGACGTCGGACTGGGGCAGCGGGCGCCAGGTGTCCGTCGTGGTGCGCAACAGCACCGGGCATGACGTGAACAGCTGGTCGATCGCGATGCCGTGGTCGGGCAGCTCGGTGTCGATGTGGGACGCCGTCGGGGGTGTGAGCGGTGGCGTGCTCACTGTCGGCAACGCGTCGTACAACGGCACCCTCGCGAACGGGAGCTCGGTGTCCTTCGGCTTCACCGAGGGCGGCTCCTATGTCGCCCCCGCCTCGTGCACGGCGCGCGCGGGAGGGGCGAGCGTCCCCTGCCGCATCGGCTGATCCGGGTGCGCGGGTCGGGTTACCGGGTGCTCGGCACCCGCCCCGCGCACGGGCCCTAGGCTGACGTCACGACGCGACGAGCAGGAGCAGCCATGGACGCCAATCCGACCGAGGGCAAGCGGGTCTTCGACCTGGACCGCGAGTTCGTTTTCCACTCGTGGAGCGCGCAGAAGGCGCTCGCGCCCATGTGCGTCGCCGGGGCCGAGGGCTCCTATGTCTGGGACTACGACGGCAACCGCTTCCTGGACTTCACCTCGCAGCTGGTCAACGTCAACATCGGTCATCAGCACCCCAAGGTCGTCAAGGGCATCCAGGACCAGGCCGCGGCGCTGTCGACCATCGCCCCGCAGCACGCCAACGACAAGCGCGGCGAGGCCGCGCAACGCATCGTCGGCCTGGCCGGCGCGAACATGTCGAAGGTCTTCTTCACCAACGGCGGCGCCGACGCGGTCGAGAACGCCATCCGCATGGCGCGCCTGCACACCGGCAAGCGCAAGGTCCTCTCGTTCTACCGGTCGTACCACGGCAACACTGGCGCCGCGATCGTGGCCACCGGCGACCCGCGCCGCTGGCCCAATGAGTACGCCGACGACCACGTGCACTTCTTCGGCCCGTACCTGTACCGCACGGAGTTCTGGGCCACGTCGCAGGAGCAGGAGTGCGAGCGCGCGCTGCAGCACCTGGAGCACGTGATCCAGTTCGAGGGCCCCTCCACGATCGCGGCGATCATCATCGAGACCGTCGTCGGCACCGCGGGCGTCATCGTTCCCCCGGCGGGGTACCTCGAGGGCGTGCGCGCGCTGTGCGACAAGTACGGCGTCATCTGGATCGCCGACGAAGTCATGGCCGGGTTCGGCCGCACCGGCGAGTGGTTCGCGTTCCAGAACTGGACCGCCCAGCCCGACCTCATCGTCTTCGCCAAGGGCTCCAACTCCGGCTACGTGCCCGTGGGCGGCGTCGTCATCTCTGCCCCCATCGCGGCGACGTTCGACGAGCGCGTGTTCCCCGGTGGCCTCACCTACTCCGGCCACCCGCTGGCCGCCGCCTCCATCGTCGCGTCGATCGACGCGATGAAGGAGGAGGGCATCGTTGAGAACGCCAAGGCCATCGGCGAGAACGTGCTCGGCCCGGGTCTGGCCTCCCTTGCCGAGCGGCACAAGGTCATCGGCGACGTGCGCGGCCTCGGTGTCTTCTGGGCGCTCGACCTCGTCACCGACCGCGCCACGCGCGAGCCGCTCGCCCCGTACGGCGGTACCTCGCCGGCGATGGGCGAGCTGGTCGCGGAGTGCAAGAAGCGCGGACTGCTGCCGTTCACCAACTTCAACCGCCTGCATGTGGTGCCGCCGTGCACCGTCACCGAGGGCGAGGCCAAGGACGGCCTGGCCATCCTCGACGAGGTGTTCTCGGTGATCGACAAGCACTACACCGGCTGACGCGTGCAGGTCCTCGTCATCGGGTCCGGCGCCCGCGAGCATGCCCTGGTCACCGGGCTGCTGGCCGACCCGTCGGTCACCTCGGTCACGTGCGCCCCGGGCAATGCCGGCATCGCGGCCGACTGCGCCACGGCGGCCGTCGACGTCACTGATCCCGAGGCGATCGGCGACCTTGCCGACGAGCTCGATGTCGACCTCGTCGTCATCGGCCCGGAAGTTCCGCTCGTCGCCGGCGCCGCTGACGCGGTGCGCGCCCGCGGCATCCCCTGCTTCGGCCCGGATGCCGAAGCGGCCCGGCTCGAGGGCTCGAAGGCCTTCGCCAAGGACGTCATGGCGCAGGCGGGCGTGCCGACGGCGATGGCCCGGGTGTGCACCCGGATCGACGCGGTGGAGCGCGCCCTCGACGACTTCGGTGCCCCCTACGTCGTCAAGGACGACGGCCTCGCCGCGGGCAAGGGCGTGGTCGTCACGCGCGATCGCGCGGAGGCCGTCACCCACGCGCAGGCCTGCCTGGACAACGGGGCGACCGTCATCATCGAGGAGTACCTCGACGGTCCGGAGGTATCGCTCTTCGGCATCAGCGACGGCACGGTCGTGGTGCCACTGCAGCCGGCACAGGACTTCAAGCGTGCGCATGATGGCGACGAAGGCCCCAACACCGGTGGCATGGGCGCGTACTCACCGCTGCCGTGGGCGCCGGCCGGGCTCGTCGACGATGTCACCGCGCGCATCCTGCAGCCGATGATCGACGCGATGCGCACGCGCGGCACCCCCTTCGTCGGGCTGCTGTACGCCGGGCTCGCGCTCACGTCGCGCGGCGTCCGCGTGGTGGAGTTCAACGCCCGCTTCGGCGACCCGGAGACGCAGGTCGTACTCGCCCGTCTGCTCACGCCCCTTGGCGGTCTCCTGCTCGCGGCCGCAACGGGCCGGCTCGCCGATCTGCCGACGCTGCAGTGGACACCCGATGCCGCCGTCACCGTGGTCGTCGCCGCGTCGGGCTATCCCGCCGCGCCGCGCACCGGCGACGCGATCACCGGCCTGGCGCAGGCGGCCGAGGTGGCCGGCGTGCAGGTGTTCCACGCGGGCACCACGCGCGTGCAGGACGACGTCGTGTCATCCGGCGGACGCGTGCTGTCGGTCACGGCCACGGGTGCACACCTGGCCCAGGCGCGCGAGCGCGCCTACGCCGCGGTCGACCTCATCACCCTGCAGGGCTCGCATCACCGGCGCGATATCGCTGCGGCTGCCGCCGACTAGGATTCACCCGTGAGTGCGGGCGCGCAGATCCCCAATGTGCTGGCGTCGCGCTACGCGACCCCGGCCATGATCGCGATCTGGTCGCCGGCCGCCAAGATCGTCCAGGAGCGGCGCCTGTGGCTGGCCGTGGCCCGCGCCCAGCTCGACCTCGGCATCCCGATCCCGGCGCGCGGACTCGACGACTACGCCCGGGTGATCGAGCAGGTCGACCTGGAGTCGATCGCCGCGCGCGAGCGGGTCACCAAGCACGACGTCAAGGCGCGCATCGAGGAGTTCAACGCCCTCGCCGGGCATGAGGCCATCCACATCGGCATGACCTCGCGCGATCTCACCGAGAACGTCGAGCAGCTGCAGGTGCGCGAGTCGCTCCTGGTCGTGCGCGACCGTGTCGTGGCGGTGCTCGCGCGGCTCTCAGCGCTGGCCATCGAGCACTTCGACACCCCCATCACCGGTCGCTCGCACAACGTGCCGGCACAGGCCACCACCCTGGGCAAGCGCTTCGCCTCCGCGGCCGACGAACTGCTCGTCGCGTACGCGCGCCTGGAGGAGCTGCTCGCGCGCTATCCGCTGCGCGGCATCAAGGGTCCGGTCGGCACCGCGCAGGACATGCTCGACCTCCTCGGCGGTGACGAGGAGCGACTCATGGCCTTCGAGCAGTCGATCGCCGAGCACCTGGGCTTCCATCGCGTGCTCACCAGCGTCGGCCAGGTCTACCCGCGCTCCCTGGACTTCGATGTGGTGTCGGCACTCGTGCAGGTGG
>CAYFLO010000085.1:1762-6745 GCA_964343995.1 uncultured Bifidobacteriaceae bacterium | reverse complement strand
GCCCCGTCTCCCGGGTGTCGTGGGCCAGGCGCCGGATCTCCTCGGTACGCAGCAGAAGCTTGCGGGGTCGTCGCGGCTCATGGTTGGTCCAGGTGCCCTGCGTGTACTCCGGAATGTGCACTCCACGAAGCCACACCTCGCCGTTTTCGATGGTGGCGTAGCCGTCCACAAGTGACGCACGACCGGCTCGAAGAGACTTCACCTCGGTACCGACCAGCACGATGCCCGCCTCGAAGACGTCCTCAATCGAGTAGTCGTGCCGCGCCTTCTTGTTCTGGGCCACGAGCACTCGGCCTTTCTCACGAGGCATGGTCGGGCCCTTCCTGCGCGGCCTTGCCCTGGCGCAGGGCATCTCGCGACTGCCCGATCCACGCACATAGGAGGAACACGCACGCAAGCACCGCGGCCACGATCACCCACAGGTAGATGAACACATCGATGGCCGCCCCGATCGGCGGGGAGTTGGGAAGGTACGTGCGCAGCAGTGGCAGCGCGAATAGAAGCGCCGCCGACCACCCCAGCAGCGCCGCCTCCATGCGACGCCTCCGGGTGAGGACCAGGAGCGAGACGAACAGGGCGAAAGCCGCCAGCACGATCACCATGGCCAGAAGGACGACCGCGAACACCTGGGTGCTGAAGGCGCGGGAGAACTCCAATGACGCCAGGGGTCCGTCCATGAGGGCGGTGGGAAGGGTCAGGGAGGAGTCCCAGCCGTTCACACCGCCCGCCGCCTGCAGGCCGACGAGCACCGCACCGGTCGTCGCCACCGAGGCATCGGTCCCGACGGAGTACGTGTCGGCGGTGACGGTGAGCAGGCTCGCGTAGTGATCGAGCGGGTAGAGCGCCAGCTCGCCATCGATCGGCACCTGCCCGTCGATGCGCCCGACTGCATCGCCGGCCGCGTACTTGACCTCCTGCACACCGCTCGCGCTCGTGATGAAGATGCGGATGTTCTGCTTGAGGTGCTGGTGCAGGTCGACGAGGTCATCACCCACCGCCGTGAAGGTGTACTGGAGCGTCGCCACTCCCTTGAGCGGGTCGATGGCGGTCGGCTCAATTGTGACGATGAGGCCGCGCGCATCGGTGGCGCCGAGGCCACCGGTGACCTTGCTGCCGCCTTCAGCGTTGTAGTTCGTGAGAACGAAGGTGTAGGCACCGGCAATGAGGACGGCCACGGCGATGAGGAAGGCCACTCCCCGCGCCGACATGCGGCGCGGCCAAACGAAGTGTGCCGAGGGGTGCCGCTCCCCACGTGCCTCTCGTTCGTCCTGCACCACGGCGCCCCGGATCAGACGCGCAGGTACTTGCGCAGCGTGAAGAACGCGGCCAGCCCGGCCAGCACCACGCCGGTGAGGAACACCACCGGCGCAATCACGGCCACTGCATCCCAGCCCACGAAGGAGGTGAACTGGAAGGCCGGAGCGAGAACCTGATCAATGAGGACGCCCTTGATGAGGATGAGCGCCCCGATCGCGATGAGACCGCCCGCTCCGGCCGCGATCGCCGCCTCGAGCAGGAAAGGAAGCTGGATGACGAAGTTCGACGCTCCCACGAGCCGCATGATGCTCGTCTCACGCCGACGGCTGAACGCTGCGACACGCATCGTGTTGACGATGAGCAGCACCGTCACGACGAGCATGACCACGGCGATGATGAGGGCGATGAGCTGCAGGCCGCCCAGGAGCCGGAAGAATTTGTCCAGGATGAGTCGCTGATCGTTGACCTGCTCCACCCCGGGCCGTCCGGCGAACGCCGACGCCACCACGTCGTACTTGGTGGGATCGGACAGCTTGACCCGGTACGACTCCGGCAGCGAGTCCGCCGTGACGTTGTCGACGATCGGAGAGTTCTTGAACTGCTCTTTGAATCTCGCGTACGCCTCGTCCTTGGACTCGTAGTAGATCTCCTCGACCAGCGGCTTGAGCGACTCCAGGTCGGCCTTGATCTGGTCGCGCTGGGCGGCGGTCACCGCACCACCCGCACATGACGGGGTGTCCGAGCCCTTGCCGCACAGGAAGATCGAGACCTCGACCTTGTCGTACCAGAAGTCCTTCATCGTCGAGACCTGCGCCCGCACCAGGAGCGAGGCGCCGAACAGTCCCAGGGACACTGCCACGGTGATGATGACCGCCAGAGTCATCGTGAGATTGCGCCGCAGGCCGCTTCCGACCTCGCTCGCGACGAAACTCGCCCTCATCGGGCGTACCCGTAGACACCGCGCGACTGGTCGCGCACCAGGTGGCCGCCCTCGAGCTCGATGACGCGACGGCGCATCTGGTCGACGATCTGCGCGTCATGCGTCGACATGACCACGGTGGTGCCGAGCTTGTTGATGCGATCCAGCAGCTTCATGATGCCGATCGACGTACCGGGGTCGAGGTTTCCGGTGGGCTCGTCGGCGATGAGCAGGAGCGGGCGGTTGACGAACGCGCGGGCGATCGCCACGCGCTGCTGCTCGCCACCGGACAGCTCGTCCGGACGCCGCTGCTCCTTGCCCTCCAGGCCGACGACCTCCAGCACCTCCGGCACCACGCGCTTGATCTGCGACGACGGCTTGCCGATCACCTCCAGGGCGAACGCCACGTTCTCGAACACCGTCTTGTTCGGCAGCAGCCGGAAGTCCTGGAACACCGTGCCGATCTGGCGCCGCAGCGCCGGGATCTTCCAGTTCGACAGCCGGTTGAGCTCCTTGCCGAGCACCCACACCTGGCCCTTGGAGGGCCGCTCCTCGCGCAGCACCAGCCGCAGGAACGTCGACTTGCCCGAGCCCGACGGCCCCACGAGGAAGATGAACTCGCCCTTCTCGATCTCCAGGGAGACGTCGTCGAGGGCGGGCCGCGTCTGGGCCGGGTACAGCTTGGAGACGCTGTCGAAGAGGATCACCGGGCCAGTGTAGGCAGCCCTGCGGTCCCGGGGACCTCGGCGACCGCCGGGGTGACGAGGCGGCGCCTCAGGGCCGCACCAGCACCTTGACGTGCGCGGTGCGATCCCGCTCCAGCTCCATGAAGCCGTCGGTGATGACGTCGTCGAGGGCCAGTCGGGTGGTGATGATGCGCTCGGGCGCCACGATCCGGCCCGACGCCACGGCCTCGATCACCTCGGGGAAGTCCTGGCCGTTGTAGCCCTTGCTGCCCACGATGGTCGCCTCCTTCAGCAGCAGCTGCAGGTAGTCGCACGGCGCTGGCTCCAGCCACACCGACAGGCTCACGATGACCCCGCCGTTGGCCAGCGCCTTCATCGACAGCTCCATGCCCTCCGTGGCACCCGAGCACTCCAGGACCACGTCGACCCCGCGCCCGTCCGTGAGCTCCATGACGCGCGCGAGCACGTCGTCGCTGCTGGCGTCCAGAACCGCATCGGCACCGAGCTCACGCGCCGCGCGCTCGCGCGCCCCCGGACGCCGCACGCTGACAAGGGTGAGGGACGCGTCCTGCGCCTGCGCGCACAGCAGTGACGCCAGACCGATGGGACCGGCACCGATGATGAGCACGCTCTGACCAGCCGTGAAGTGCGCCTTGCGCAGCGCATGCCAGCCCACGGCGAGTGGCTCGATCAGCGCACCGACCTCCGGTGCGATGGAATCCGGAAGCGCATGCAGCGTGTAGGCGGGAACGACCGCCTTCTGTGCGAAACCCCCACCGGCGTGATGCGCTCCCACGACCGCCAGCGATGGGCACAGGTGCGAGTCCCCCGCGAGGCATGCCGCGCACTCCCGGCAGTGCAGGAACGGCTCGACGGCAACCCGCTGGCCCACGCGCACGGAGTCAACCCCCTCGCCGACCCTGCTCACCACACCACTGAACTCATGGCCGATGACGACGGGTGTCGCGTACGTCGACATCGTGTCGGCCTCGAACTCGTGCAGGTCCGACCCGCAGATGCCGCACCACTCCACGTCGAGCTCAACCGATCCCGGCGGGCAGTCCGGCACCGGGACGTCGATGAGCTGGAAGTCGCCGCGCCCCTCGGGCGAGACACCGCGGTACATGAGCGCCTTCATCGACACTCCCTGCATCGGTCCGGCTGGTCGGCCGGAGACCACACACCGGCGCGAGTCTGCCGGTGCCGGCACGTGTCGGCCGGTGCCGGAACGCTACGACGCGGACGTCTGCTTGCGCCAGCGAATCCCGGCCTCGATGAAGTCGTCGATCTCGCCGTCGAGCACCGCGGAGGTGTTGCCGGTCTCGTGCTCGGTGCGCAGGTCCTTGACCATTTGGTAGGGGTGCAGCACGTAGGAGCGCATCTGGTTGCCCCACGACCCGGCGGAGTCGCCCTTGAGGGCGTCGATCTTGGCCTGCTCCTCCTCGCGGCGGCGGGCCAGCAGTTTGGCCTGCAGGACGACCATCGCGGTGGCGCGGTTCTGGATCTGCGAGCGCTCGTTCTGGCATGACACGACGATCCCGGTGGGGATATGGGTGATGCGGACGGCGGAGTCAGTGGTGTTGACGCCCTGCCCGCCCGGGCCCGAGGAGCGGTAGACGTCGATGCGCAGGTCATCCTCGGGGATGTCGACGCTCTCGGTCTTGTCGACGACCGGGATCACCTCGACGCCGGCGAACGAGGTCTGGCGGCGACCCTGGTTGTCGAACGGCGAGATGCGCACGAGCCGGTGCGTGCCCTGCTCGACACTGAGCGTGCCGTAGGCGTACGGCGCCTTGACCGCGAAGGTCGCCGACTTGATGCCGGCCTCCTCCGCGTAGCTGGTGTCGTAGACCTCGATCGGCCAGCCGTGGCGCTCGCAGTAGCGCGTGTACATGCGCAGGAGCATCTCGGCCCAGTCGGCCGCGTCGACGCCGCCGGCCTCGGCACGGATGGTGATGAGTGCCTCGCGCGCGTCGTACTCCCCCGACAGCAGCGTGCGCACCTCGAGTTCGTCTACGGCCTTCTGCACCTGGTCGAGTTCCTTGAGCGCCTCGGCGAGGGCCGCCTCGTCGCTCTCCTCCTCGGCCAACTCGAACAGCACCGGGAGGTCGTCGACGCGCC
>CAYFLO010000085.1:297-1752 GCA_964343995.1 uncultured Bifidobacteriaceae bacterium | reverse complement strand
TCGCCCTGGGCATAGGACAGTCGGGACGTGACCTGCTGGGCACGCTCCTGGTCGTCCCACAGGTCCGGAGCGGACGCCTGCGCCTCCAGATCGACCACCTGGGCCCGCAGTGCGGGGAGGTCGAGCACCTTCTCGATGCTCACCAGGGTGGCCTCGATCGCGGCGATGCGCTCTGCGGTGTCGACGGCCATGGTGGGGCGAGCCTACGGGGTGCGGCGATCAGGGCTCCGCGCCTGTCGGGCGCGGGGGCTCGCGCGTGCGGTGCTCAGGTCCCGGCTCGGTAGGCGAGGGCCGCGCGGGACTCCACGGTCACGCGCACGGCCGAGCGCTCCGCGAGGGGAACCGGGAACGGCAGGTGCACCGGCGCGCTCAGGCGCACGACGACACCGGTGAGATCGGCGTCGACGGCGTCGACATGCACATCGGTCGGCAGTCCCGCGGCGGCGAGGTGACGTCGAGCCCGCAGCGACGCCAGCGCAGGATCCAGCGTCGTGGTCGCCGACGCTCCGCGCGCGTAGTAGGCGTCCAAGTCGATGCCCTGGGCACCGGCCAGGGCCGCAGCATCGGCCTGCGACTCCAGCCGCACCCGCTGCAGCACCACACTGGCGGCGTCGATGGCGCCGGCCGCACCCAGCAGGCACACGATCGTCAGCCCGATCCCCAGCGGAAGCGCACTGCCGCGATCGTCGGAGCGCCGAATGCCATGGGCGAGGCCGTGAGACATGCGTGACGGGCGCCGAAGGCGCGTCATCACGGATCGGCGCGGAAGTCGTCGACCGGCACGCGCTCCGTCGCAGCCACGGGCACTGACACCTGCGCCACGGGGATCGCCCGCAGCGGCGCACGCCACCGGGCCGAGGCGATCACCACCGATCCAGGCTCCAGGCACGGCGCCCCGCCGCAGCTGATCAGCACCGGCGGCACGTCGTCGCCCCAGCCATGGTCGGCAAACACATGCGAGGCAACCGTCCGCGCCCGCGCCTGACCGACCTCCACCGACGGCGCCGTGGCGAAGGCCCGCGCTGCCGCCGCCACCGCGGCAGACGTGGCCGTGGCCGCCGACGCAGCCTGCGCCGCCGCCAAAGCGCCCCACAGCACCGGCGGCAGCAGCACAGTGACGATGGCGACGAGCTCCAGCGCGATCGACCCGCGATCGCTCCGATGCATCCGTACCGTCACGCGATCGCATCCTCGAGCGGTCGGTGCCCGATCACGTGCACGCTCACCTCGTACGGAAGCAGGGCGACCGGCAGGTGCGCCTCGATCTCCACCACGCTCATCGCCATACCGGACTCGACCTCGCGCCATGCGCGCACGGAGCGCACCGCGGATGCGCTCACCGGTGACAGCCCAAGTGCATCAGAGACCACCTCGCGCGCCCGCGCGGTGGCAGCGGCCGGGCTCGACCCCGCCAGTGCGCCCACGCGAGCCCCCTCCCCGGCGGCGAGCGTGAGC
>CAYFLO010000085.1:0-287 GCA_964343995.1 uncultured Bifidobacteriaceae bacterium | reverse complement strand
CCGGGAACGGCAGGTGCACCACCGACGACGGCGTTGCCGCGCTCGCGTTCGGTCAGGGCGACGAGACCGCGTCGATCGCCCTGCTGAACACCGCCGTGAGCTGGTGATCGGCCAGGATCCACAGCGCGGTGACCAGGCCGGCCGTCATCACGGTGATGAGAACCCACCCGGGCACGTCGCCGCGATCGGGGCCGATGAGGTGGCCGAGCCGGGTCAGTCGAGCCAGCCATGCGTGCCGTGTGCGGGCCATCGGCCCTCCCTTCATCGAGGCCCACCCGGCACGGTGC
>CAYFLO010000084.1:0-6749 GCA_964343995.1 uncultured Bifidobacteriaceae bacterium | reverse complement strand
TTGCGCTCGTGCTCGGCGATGATCTCCGGGGAGATCCAGCCGCGCAGGATGTCGCGCAGGCGCCGCTCGAAGACGCGCGCGGTGATGACGGACTTGTCGGCGATCTCCGGGGCCTCCTGCGGGAGGAACTCCGCGTAGCGACTCGTGATGGCCGCGCGGTGGAGCGCCTGGCGTCGGGTGCGGATCTCGCGCAGCTGCTGCTTCAGACCGAACAGGCCGTTGCGGGTGTAGAGCACCGACAGCAGGGCGAGCACGCCGACGAGCACGATGCGCCACGGGCCCCAGTCGACGAACCACTGGGTGATGAAGACGACGACCACGGTGCCGATGACGGCACCCTCAGCCCGGCCGAGGCCGCCGATGACGATCATCGCGAGCATGAGCAGGAGCAGGTCCAGGGAGAAGATCTGCAGCGACGTGCCGCCGATGGTCGCCGAGTAGAAGGCGCCGATGAAGCCCAGGCAGCCCGAGGCGATGATGAAGACCCACAGTCGGGCCCGCTGGAAGTTGATGCCGATCGCCGAGGCGAACGACTCGTCCTCCTTGCTCGTCGCCGCGGTCTTCAGCAGCAGGCCCAGGCGACCGCCGTTGACCAGCCGGAAGACCGCCAGCGAGAGCAGCAACAGGATGAAGGTGGTGATGTACACGACCGTCTGGGTGAGCCGCGGCGAGCCGAGCGACGGAACGATCTTGGCCACGCCGAACAGGGCGCCGTTGAACTTGCCGCCCAGGGCGTCGGACTGCGTGACGAAGTTGCGCAGGAACTCCGACAGTCCCAGCGTGAGCAGCGCGTAGTACAGGCCATCGAGGCGCCGCGCGGGCAGGCTGATGATGAAGCCCATGAGTGCGCCCAGGAGCAGGCCCACAATGAGCATGAGCGGCCAGGGCAGGCCGTAGGTGACCGACAGGTACCCGGCGCCGTAAGAACCCACGCCCACGGTGGCCAGCGTCGCGAAGGACTGCAGTCCGGCGGTGCCGATGATGAGCGTCCACATGACGTTGATGGCCGCGTAGATGCAGGCGATGCCGAAGAGGACGAGCAGTCGCTCGGTGCCGCCGGCGATGGGAAGGAAGAGAAGCAGCGCCAGCCCGATGACCCAGAAGGTCGGGCGCTTGTCATCCAGCGTCGTCTCGCGCTTGAGGGTGAACGGGTTGTAGTGACCGGACAGGCGCAGCACCGGGCGCTTGGTGAACGGGTACCGGCGGCGGTGGAAGGTGCGGCCGGGCGAGACCGGCCACGACGGGCGCAGGAGCCGTCGGCCGACGAGGCGCTTGTCGCTACTCACGGACGTCCTCCAGCAGGCCACCGAGTCCGCGCGGGCGGAACACCAGGATGATCACGACCAGGCCGAAGAGCACGAACGGCACCAGCGACTGCTCCAGGTAGCGGGCGGTGAGCGCCTCGGCGAAGCCCATGAGCACGGCCGCGATCACCGTGCCCGGGATCGAGCCGAGCCCACCGGCCAGGCTGATGATGAGCCCGACGGTCAGCGGGGTGACGCCCGAGGTGGGGCTGACGAAGAAGACCTGCGCGAGCAGCACCGACGACAGTCCGGTGAGGGCGCCGGAGATCGCCAGGACCCTCATGCCGGTCGTGCGCACCGAGACGCCGACGACGGCGGCGCCGAGGGGGTTCATCATCATTGCGCGCATCTGCAGGCCGGATCGGCTGCTGCGCATCCACAGGATGACTGCAGCGAGCATGAGCGATGCCACGATGATGCCGCCGAGCTGGCCCGCGGTGACACTCGCGTCGCCGATGGTCACCACACCCTCGCCGAAGATCGGCGGCAGCGGCTTGCTCTGGGGCCCGAAGATGATCAGCCACACCTGCGTGCCGATGAGGCTCACCGCGAGGGTGGCGATGAGGGCACGGGTGCGGAAGTTCTCGCGATCGTGCAGCGGCAGGAACGTGATGAGACCGACGACGATGCCCAGGAGTGCGCCACCGGCCATGCCGGCGGCAATGGTGCCGACCGCCAGCGGAATGCCGGTCATGCCGCCCTTGGCCGCGGCCTGCGAGAACAGGAAGGCGCTGTAGCCGGCGCCGGTGAAGATGAAGCCCTGCGCCAGGTTGAGCATGCCGATGCTCGCCCAGGTGAGGGAGATGCCGATGGCCACCAGGCCGTAGACGCTGGCGAGGACGAGACCGCTGAAGAGAACGTCGAGCATCAGCCTCGTGCCCCCACGCCACCGGTGGCCGGCGGGATGTCGCCGAGGGCCTCGCCCACGTCGAGCTTGAGTTCGCCCGCGTGCATGCCGAGCACGCGGTCGACTCGGCCCTCGAGCAGCGGCAGGTTCTGCTCGGCGATGATCATCGCGCCGTCGCCCAGGTCGATCTGGCACAGGGCGGCGACCAGGCCCAGGGAGATCTTGGGCGCCAGGCCCAGCGACGGCTCGTCGACGAGGTACAGCCGCGCCTCGCCCATGAGCGCGCGGCCCACCGACACCATGCGCCGCTCACCGCCGGACAGCGTGCCGGCGGTCTGCTTCAGCAGGGGCCGCAGCGGCGGGAACACGTCGAGCACGTGGTCGCGACGAGCCTTGCGACTGCGCCATGACGAGCGCGAGTAGGCGCCGGAGTCGAGGTTGTCCTTGACTGACAGGCCCGGGAAGATCGCGTCGCCCTGAGGTGCGAGCGCCAGGCCGCGTCGGACGATGCCGGGAGTCGTGCGCCCCACACCGTGAGTGCGACGCCCGCCGATCTCCTCCCCCTCGAACAGGATCGAGCCGTCCTGCCATCCAGTGAGGCCGACGATCGCCGAGAGCATCGTGGTTTTGCCGTGGCCGTTGAGGCCGACCAGTCCGATGCGCTCACCGGGCTGCACGTCGAGTTCCAGATCGTGCAGCACGCGCACCGGGCCGTAACCGGCACTGAGTCCCTTGAGCTCCAGGATCGCGCTCATGCGTCGGCCAGGTCGAGGTTGATGTCACCGGTATCGATCGGCACGTCAAAGTAGGCCTGGCGCACGCGTTCGTCGAGGAACACCGTCTCCGGCGGACCCTCGGCGATGATCCGGCCCACGTCGAGCACGAGCACGCGCTTGGCCACCATCGACAGCAGCTCCAGGCGGTGCTCGATGAGCAGCACGGCCACGCCGTACTCCTGCGAGAGCTTGCGCACGACCAGGTCGATCTCGTCGATCTCCGAACCGGTCAGGCCAGAGGCGGGCTCGTCGAGTAGGACGATGCGGGGATCGCGGAGCAGCAGGCAGGCAAGCATCAACTTGCGGCGCTCCAACGTCTCCAGGGTGCCGTTGGGATGGTCCATCCCGGCACGCAGCCGGACGAATTCAGCGGCCCACTCGACCTTCAGCCGCGAGGGCTTGGGGGAGTAGGCCTTGCGAGCAGCGTTGAGCGTCTCGCCCACGGTGAGGGCGGCCGGAACGATCGGCCGCTGATAGCTGCGCACGAGCCCGAGTTCCACTCGGCTGCGCATGTCGAGCTTCGAGACATCCTGTCCGGCCAGGGTGACCGAGCCGCCGTGGCGGAGGATCCGGCCGGACAGGACCTCGAAGAGGGAGGTCTTGCCGGCCCCATTGGGACCGGCAAGACCGACAACCTCAGCCTGCTCCACATCCACGGAGACGTCCTCCAGGATGCTGCGTCCTCCCAACTGCAGGGAGATACCGGAGCAGGACAGCAGAGGCATGGGCTACTTCTGCCAGGGCTGTGCCTTGTACGGAGCCTCGGCATCGTCCGACGGAGCGATGACCGTGTGGCGGCCGTCCTGCACCTGGTAGAAGTAGTGGGTCACGCCCTTGGATGCGGCATCCACCTGATCCGGGTAGACCGGGGTGGCGCCGTTGGAGAAGTCCAGGAAGCCGGTGACGCCCTGGATCGGGTTCTTGGCGATGTACTCGTTGACCGCCTTGAAGTCGCTGGGATCGACGTTCTTCCAGGCGTTGGCGAGCACATTGACCATGTCGTAGCACCACGCCGGGTACACCATGCCCATGGTCTTGTCGTCCACGCCGAACTTGGCCTGGTAGGCCTGGCGGAACGCCTTGTCCTCAGCAGAGGTGTTGCCGGTGCCGATCACGGTGCCCCAGACGAAGCCCTCGGCCGACGGGCCGGCGATCTGCAGGTACTCCGGCTGCGACGGGCCGTACTGCAGGTACACCAGCGAGCCCTTGACCGGGTCCTTGGCGAACTGCTGCGAGAACGACGCCAGCTCGGCACCGATCCAGTGGTCGACCATGATGACGCCGGGGTTGGCCGCCTTCAGCTTCTGGATGACCGGGCTCCAGTCCTTGGTGCCCGCGGTGATGTCGATGACATCGCCGACCTTCCAGTTGCCATTGGACGCCTTCACCGCATCGACCGTCGCCTGAGCGATGTTCTTGTTGTACGCCGTGTCACCGCGGACGATGACGACGGTGTTGTTGGTCGGCTTCCACGTGCCACCAGCCTTCAGGCTGTCCAGGAACGGCACCAGGCCCGAGCCGTAGTAGGTCTCGGCCGGATCGGAGAAGTAGTTGCCGTACTTGGTGGTATCCGAGGCCCGCATCTTCTGGGCATCGATGTTGGTGTCGCCGCTCATGTAGGGAGCGCCGTAGGCCGCAGCGGCATCAAGCGCCGGCGGAGGGATGATGACGAACGGCGAGACAATCGCCTGAACGCCGTCGCCGGTGAGCTTCTGGAAGCCGGCCGTGATGCCTTCCGGCGACAGAATGTCGAGGTCGGTCACGTCGAGCTTGATCGGACGGCCGTTGACGCCGCCGTTGGCGTTGATGGTGTCCGACGCGAGGATGGCGCCGTTCCAGCAGTCCTTGTGGTCGGCGATGCCGGCCGGACCGGACTGGGCGATCGGCATGCCGATCGTGATCGGATCGCCGGTGGCGGCGGCCGCACTGGCCGCCGGGGCGCTCGCCGCGGGGGCACTGGCCGCCGGGGCGCTCGCGGCCGGCGCTGCCGCCGACGAGCTGGACGAGGACGAGCCCGAGCTGCAGGCAGCCAGGAGCAGTCCCATCGACGCCACGGCAGTCACCGCGGCGGTTGTACGCGTTCGATTCATGAGGCCTCCACACAAGGGAATGCACCGCCGCCGCGCGGCGAGCATGACTCCAGCATGCTGCCACCGCTCCCCCCGGCCATATCCGTCAAATGACCTATTCCTGCTTCGTGGAGATCACTATTCGGTCACGAACGATCTCCCCAACGCCACCAAATGACCCCCGCCGGCCCCGTGGAGGTGCGACGATCCGCCCGTGGTGAGCCAGGACTCTGCTGCGGCCGTCTCCACCATCGGCCGCATCGCATCAGTGGTCGCCGACCACGGCAGCGCCGACGAGCGGGCGCAGGCCGTGCTCGACGAACTGCACACCCTCATCCCGTTCGAGGCGGCCGAGATCTCCTGCGTGAACCCCCTCACCGGCCAGATCGAGGAAGTCGCGGCCACGGGTTACTCCGACGAGGTGCTCGACGGGCTGCGCAGCCAACGCTTCCTTGACCTCATGGACCTCCTGGGCCTGCAGGAGTCCGGTCGCCCTATCCGAATGAAGGACCTGCCTGGCGATCCCCTCGACAACTGGGCGGTCTCGGACCTGCTCATCCCCGCCGGATACGCCGAGGGCATGACCATGGCCCTGCGCACCCCCGATGGTCGCTTCACCGGGGTGCTCAACCTGTCAACGACGAGCACGTCGCACCCCAGCGACATCGCGCGCGACGCCGTGGCGCAGCTGTGCTCGGCCCTGGGCACCCTCACCGACCCCATGCGGGCAGGCCGCTGGCTGGCCATGCTCCTGGGATCGGATTCCACCGCCGTCGGCCTGGGGACCGAGGGCCACGTCATCCCCCTGCCCGGTATTCAGGCCCATCCGCTCCTGGCCGAGGGCAGTGAGCTCATGGACCTCGCCGTCGGTACCGGCACCCCGGGCACCTGGCACTCGTTCATCTGGGACGAGCCGGAGTCCTGGTACCGGGTTCGTGTGGTGCCGTGTGCCTCCGACCCGCACCTGCAGGCGATCGTGAGCATGGACAGCGTGGATGTCGGGCCGTTGAGCCGACGCGAGTTGGAGGTCCTCACGCTGGCGGCCGAGGGCCTGTCGAACGGTGAGATCGGCGACGCTCTTGTGATCTCCGGTCGCACGGTGGGCAGCCACATCGAGCACGTGCTCGACAAACTGTGCGCCCCCAACCGCGCGGCCGCCGTGGCCCACGCGATTCGCGAGGGGCTGCTCCTGGGGCGGGTCGCGCGCTTCGACGGGCCTGCGCGCTAGCGCCAGCGCTTCGTCAGGCGGCGATCCCCGGCTGCAGCAGGTCCTGGATCTGACCGCTGCGCCAGGCTGCCACGGCAATGAGCAGGCCCACGATCACCACCACACCTACGACCTGCACGAGCATGCGGTGTCGCTTCTCCGGGAGTACGAACACCGCCGCCACGGCCGCGCCGGTGACCAGGCCGCCCAGGTGCGCGCGCCAGTCGGTGCCCGGTGACATGAAGCCGATGACGACGTTCACGCCGATGAGGACGATCACCTGGGTGATGTCGTAGCGCAGGCGGCGACCGGCCACCACGAGTGCGCCCATGAGTCCGAAGATCGCGCCGCTGGCACCCACCGACAGCGTCGAGACATCGGAGAAGGCGAACGACGCCACTCCACCACCGAGCGCGGCAACGAGGAACAGCACGATGTAGCGGCCGTGTCCGAGGATGCGCTCCAGGGTCTGCCCCAGGGCGAACAGCACATACATGTTGAAGAGCAGATGCAGGATCGAGCCGTGCAGGAAGGCCGACGTCATGA
>CAYFLO010000083.1:0-6770 GCA_964343995.1 uncultured Bifidobacteriaceae bacterium | reverse complement strand
GCGTTGTAGGCCGTGGCATACGAGAGCACCGCGGAGTGCATCTGCGCGTGCGGCAGGTTGTAGGCGCCGCCGAGCACGTGGCAGATCTTGTGGTGCACGCCCATGCCGGTGGTGCCCAGGGCCCAGCCGGCCAGCCATGCGCCGTAGAGGGCATCGGAGCGCGCATCGAGGTCGGTGGGATCGGCCACCACACGCGGCAGTGCGGAGGCAAGGGCGCGAACGCCCTCGGTGGCCGACTGGAAGCTGATCGGTGAGATGCCCGGCGCGTAGAGCGCCTCGACCAGATGCGCCATCGCGTTCATGCCGCTGGCCGCCGACAGGTCGACGGGAAGACCGACGGTGAGAGCGGGGTCGTAGACGACCGTGCGCGGCAGCACGCGCACATCGCGGCCGGTGACCTTGCGGTTGTTCTCCGTCAGGCCCCAGATGCTCGTCATCTCCGAGCCCGCGTAGGTGGTCGGCACCGCCAGGATCGGCAGGCCGGACTCCTTGGCCACCGCCTTGGCGGTGCCGGTCGACGAGCCACCACCCAGGGACAGCAGCAGGTCGACGTCGGCATTGGCGGCGTCCTTGACCGCCTGACGGGCGACCTCGACGGGCACGTGCATGGTGACGTCGCTGAAGCGGGCGACGACGCGATCGCCCAACTGCTCCTCGATCGCGGGAGCGAACGCCGCCTCGGGGCCACCCGCGATGAGCATGACGCGCGTGCCGCCCAGACGTTCGACCTCGTCGCCCACCTGCGCCAGCGCACCCACGCCGAAGACGACGCGGGAGGCGGGAACATCGTGGACGAAGGGCCGCATGAGTTAGGCCCCCGCCTGGATCGCGCGCAGGGTGGCGAGCTCGTGGTCGGTGGGCGGCTCGGTCTGGCGCACGGTGGCGGCGACCTTCAGCGGCCAGCCGGTGGCGGCGACGGCCTCGTCGACCGTGCGCCCCGGGTGCAGCTCGGTGAGGACGAACTCCCCCGTCGCCGCGTCGGGGCGCATGACCCCGATGTCGGTGATGATCACCGTGGGCCCGGCCCCGCGCATGCCCAGGGCCGCGCGCGAGCCGTTGCCGTCGGCGTGGCCGACGCTCGTGCGGAAGTCGAGCGTCTCGACGAACGCGCGCGCGTTCTGGCGCAGCATGATGAACGTCTCGCGGGCGCTCGCGGCGATCTCCGGCGCACCGCCGGCACCGGGCAGGCGCACGGTGGGGTGGTCGTAGTCGCCCACGACGGTGGTGTTGATGTTGCCGAAGCGATCGACCTGCGCTGCGCCCAGGAAGCCCACGTCGATGCGGCCGGCCTGCAGCCAGTAGGCGAAGATCTCGGGCACCGACACCACGGCGTCGGCGGTCTCGGCGAGCTCACCATCGCCGATCGACAGCGGCGGCTTGGTCGGCTTGGCGCCGATGGTGCCCGACTCGTAGACGAGCACGGCGTGCGGCGCATGGAGGCGCCGGGCCAGGTTGGCCGCGGTGCTGGGCATGCCGATGCCGACGAAGCACACGACCCCGTCGCGCAGCTCGCGCGCGGCGACGATGGTCATGATCTCGTCGGTGGTGGCGGGGGGTGTCTCCGTCTCCGCGGTCGACGGCAGGGTCTGAGTCATCGCGCCCCCACCAGCTCACGGTCGACCATCGCCAGGTACTCGGAGAAGTCAGACGTCTGGCGGATATGCGTGTCGATCCACTGCGTGAACGTGTCGCGGTCGCGGCTGATCGCATCCCAAGCCCGGTAGAAGTCGTTGTCGCGCACTGAGTAGTCGTGGGCGTAGGACGGGTGCGATCCGCGCGGCACGACCGCGATGGCCGAGACCACCCACGACGGCAGGCGCACCGTGCAGCGGGCGTCGAGCTCGTCGACGACCTCCTCGACGGTGACGATGACACGCTGGGCCGCGAGGACCGCCTCCTTCTGCACGCCCTGGATGCCCCACAGGCCCACATTGCCGTCGCGGTCGGCCTGCTGGGCGTGGATGACGGTGACGTCGGGGCGCAGCGCCGGCACGGCGGTGAGCTGCTCGCCGGTGAAGGGGCACTCCACCGTGGCGATGGTCGAGGTGTGCGCCGGCAGGTCGGTGCCGACGTAACCGCGCAGGATGCCGAAGGGCAGGCCGCTTGCACCGGCCACGTAGCGCGTGGCCATACCGGCGTGCGAGTGCTCCTCGATCTCCAGGGCATGCGGCCAGCCCTTCTCGACCGCATCGCGGAAGCGCGGAAGTGACCCGACGCCGGGATTGCCGCCCCAGGAAAACACCAGCCGCCTGGCACAGCCGGCGCCGATGAGCTGGTCGTAGATGACGTCGGGCGTCATGCGCACCAGGGTGAGGTCGCGCTTGCCCTGGCGGATGATTTCATGACCGGCCGCGTGCGGGATGAGGTGGGTGAACCCCTCCATCGCGACCGTGTCGCCATCGCGCACGTTCTGCGCGACCGCGTCGGCCAGAGACAGGAACTCCGCCATCGTCAGCCTCGCGGGTAGAACGGTGGGAGGTTGGCGTCGACGTTGATCCACACGGCCTTGGGCTCGGTGTACTCGCGCATGGCCTCGAAACCCATCTCGCGGCCGTAGCCGGACTTGCCGATGCCGCCGAAGGGCGAGCCGGGGTTCACGCGCTTGTAGGAGTTGACCCACACCATGCCGGCGTGGAGATCGCGGGCCACCTTGTGCGCGCGGGTGAGGTCCTTCGTCCACAGGCCGCCGCCCAGGCCGTAGTCGACGCTGTTGGCGATGGCCAGGGCCTCCTCATCAGTGCTGAACGTGTGCACCGACATGAATGGCCCGAAGACCTCCTCGCAGGCCACGCGGTCGGTCGACGAGGCGCGCACAACCGTCGGGGCGATGTAGCAGCCACCGGCCAGGGCCGGATCGCTCGGAGCGCCGCCGCCCAGGAGCACCTCGCCCCCCTGCTCCTTGGCCACCTCGATGTACGACAGCACGCGATCGCGGTGCATCGTGGAGGTGAGCGGGCCCATCTCGGTGGTGGGGTCCTTGGGATCGCCGACCTTGATGCTCGCGGCCAGCGCCAGGAAGCGCTCGAGGAACTCGTCGACGACCGACTCGTGGATGATCAGGCGGCTCGCGGCGATGCAGGCCTGCCCCTGGTTGTGGAAGATGCCGAACGCGGTGCCTCCGACAGCCATCGGGATGTTGGCGTCCTCGTAGACGATGTTCGCGCCCTTGCCGCCGAGCTCCAGGTGCACCTGCTTGAGGGTCGCGGCGGCGTCACGTGCCACCTTCATACCCACCGGCGTGCTGCCGGTGAACGACACCTTGGCGATGCCGGGGTGGTCGACGATGCGCTGGCCGGCGGTGGCCCCGTAGCCGGGCACGATGTTGACCACGCCCTTGGGGAAGCCCACCTCGGCCATGAGCTCGGCGATGCGCAGCGCGCTCAGCGGCGTGATCTCGGCCGGCTTGAGCACGATGGTGTTGCCCGCGGCGAGCGCCGGACCCATCTTCCAGCTGCAGAACATGACCGGGAAGTTCCACGGGACGATCTGGCCGACGACGCCCAAGGGTTGCGGCAGCACGTAGTCGAGGAACCCCGCCTCCACCGGCACGACCGAGCCCTGGAACTTGTCGGCCATGCCGCCGAAGTAGCGGAACGTGGCCGCCGTGCGCATGACGTCGAGGTTGCGGGTGTCGCGGATCGGATGACCGGTATCACGCGTCTCCAGCAGCGCCAGGGTGTCGGCGTCGGCCTCGATGGCGTCGGCAAGACGCAGCAGCAGGCGACCACGGTCGGACGCGGCCATGCGCGCCCACGCCGGAGCGGCCTCCTGCGCCGCCTCGACGGCACGGTCGACGTCGGCCTCCTTGGCCTCGGCCACATGCGCGAGCACGGACATGTCGTGCGGGTCGATGACCTCGATGGTGGATCCGTCGGCCGCGCCGACGAATTCACCGCCGATGAACAGGCGGTCCTGCATGGGCTAGAACTCGACCGGGTAGGTCGGGGCCTGGCCGCTGGCGATGAGCTCGGGGATCGCGCTGGAGTTGTTCTCCCAGACGAGCAGCATCGAGCGCTTCGGCGAGTAGCCCTGGTGCCGGATGTCGGCGGGCATCGCGCATACGTCGCCGGCCTTCATCGTCACGCGCGAGCGCACGGCACCGGTGTCGCGGTCCTCGACCTCCCAGGTGATCTGGTCGGACAGCTGGACGAACCACTCCACGCGGTCGTTGCCGTGGATGATCGGGAGGATGTACTCCTCGGTGGTCGGGCAGAACAGCGAGTCCTTGCACTGGCTGACGACCGAGGGGTTCCACGTGACGTCCGAGCGCGACAGGTAGGCAAACAGGTTGAACGCCGCGACCTGGTCCTCGAAGCCGGGCTCGGCCTCGACGACCGGCTCGGTCTGGTCGACGTCGGCGAACATCCGGTTGACCGGGTAGCCCGAGGCGTCGGTGCGGATCTGCTCGTCACCGGGCACGGCAACCATGCGGCGGGCGGCCACACGTCGGCGGGTGACGGCGGAGGAGTTCGAGCCGGACTTGATGCCGAAGGCCGCGCCGGTCTCGTGCGGGGAGGCGAACGGGTCGAAGGTCTCGTTGGTCCAGTCGTCGAGCATCGCCTTGAAGGTCTCGCGGATCTCCGGCGTCTCGTGGTTCTCGCTGTAGTCGAGCTCGGCCTTGCGGTAGGCGTCGTTGAAGCGTCCGGCGAAGATGTCGACGGTGCCGTAGTGGTTGACGGTGCCGAAGACGCCGTCAAAGTTGACGATGCCATAGAAGAAGTCCCAGGCGACGTCGCGCTGAAGAGCGCGCAGGAACGCGTCGACGCTCATGATGTGGCTGCCGGTCGGCCAGGAGATGTAGGCGAAGAACTCATCGCGACGGAAGTGGAACTCGCCGAGGGAGAACTCCAGGTAGCCCTCGGAGTTGCGGTCGGCCGAGGCGCGGACAGTGGTGGCGGTGGTCATGTCGTGTGTCTCCCTCAGACGGTCTGGCAGATCTCGGCCCAGCGGAACTGGGTGTCGGGTCCGGCGATGGTCTGCATCATCAGCACGCTGGGCCGGGCAGCGGTGAAGCGGTAGGCGCTGCCGGCCGGCAGCAGCGCCTGATGTCCGCGCTTCAGATGGATGCGGCCCATACGCGCGCCCTGCGGCTCGCCGGCGACGGCGACGGAGCCCTGAGCGTCGGCCGGCAGCGGCGAGGAGTCGAGCTTGACCAGCTCAACGGTGATCTCGCCGTCGAGGCACACGCCGAACTCGTCGTGTGCGCAGGTGCGCCACTCCGAAGTGCCCTCGGCGCGCACGGCCTCCAGCACGTACTCGAAGTTCTTGGCGACGGCCACCTTCTCCCACGGCTTGCTGCGCGAGGCGACGTCGAAGATGTTGGAGAACGCGTAGTGGCGGGCGTCGTCGTTGATGAGCTCGACACCACCCTTGTCGTAGGAGTCCAGCGACCCGAAGACCGTCGTGTACGACGATCGCTCGACGCCTCCGCCCTTGGCCGGATTGCCCATGCATTCCTCCATACGTGCGTGGATGGTGTTCGTATTGCGAACAGAAGTTCGCAGGCAGGACAATCCAAGGGATCAACGGCGGCCGAGTCAAGGGTCGTTACCGAGCCGTTGTACGGATGTCGGGCATCTGTTCGGCATGCGGACTCATCGTCTAGCATGCGCCCATGGCCGACGAGCGCCCCGCTGAGTTCGTCCAGTCCTTAGAGCGCGGACTGGCCGTCATCCGGGCGTTCTCCGCCGAGAACCCCCGACTCACGCTCTCGGAGGTGGCCCGCGAGACGGGCATGACCCGCGCGGCCGCCCGACGGTTCCTGCTCACGCTGGAGCACCTGGGCTACGTCTCCAGCGACGGTCGACTGTTCTCGCTGCGGCCCAGCGTGCTGCAGCTGGGCTACGCCTACCTGTCGTCGTTCTCGCTGGCCGAGATCGCCCAGGAGCACCTGGAGCACCTGGCCGAGCTGCTGCACGAGTCGTGCTCGGGATCGGTGCTCGACGGCGAGGACATCGTCTACATCGCGCGCGCCTCCACCAACCGGATCATGACGATCGGCCTGTCGGTGGGCACGCGGCTGCCGGCGTACTGCACCTCGATGGGCCGGGTGCTCCTGGCCGCGCTCGACGCCGACGCGCTGGATGCCTACCTCGCGCACGCGAGCATGACCGCGCGCACCGACCGCACGATCACCGACCGCGCGGCCCTGCGCCGCGAGATCGACCGCGTGCGCGAGCAGGGGTTCAGCGTGCTCGATCAGGAGCTCGAGGACGGTGTGCGTTCCGTGGCCGTGCCGGTGCGCGATGCCACCGATCGGGTGGTCGCGGCGATCAACACGTCCGCGCACGCCACCCGCGTCGGGCGCGAGGAGCTCGTCGAGCGGTTCCTGCCCGCGCTTCAGGCCTGCGCCACGCAGATCGACGCCGACCTCGCCGGCGCGTCCTACTGAGGGTTCCGTCGCTCGAAGAGTGCAGGGGTGGCACCCACCACCAACGCCCGCACCTGCGCGAGGACATCGGCGATATCGGCTTCCATGGGCACGGTGAGGAGCAGCACCTCCGCACCCGCCTCGGCCAGGGCGAGCACCTGCTCCTGCGCCTGCTCGAAGGTGCCGAAGATGCCGCTCTGGCGCGGATGCGCGTCGCCGATGAACATCGGTTCGCGATCGGCGCGGGCGACGGCCTCGTTGATGGTGCGGCCGATCGAGATCGGCACGGCGACGATGAGTGGGCGCGCGTCGTCCTGCGAATCCAGCGCCGCGCGCGCATCGCGGACGAGCGCCGGGTCGTTGCGCCGCACGATGCCGACGGTTGCGGCACCGTCGTCGA
>CAYFLO010000082.1:723-6816 GCA_964343995.1 uncultured Bifidobacteriaceae bacterium | reverse complement strand
AGACGACCCCGGACGGTTCGGTCGCGACCGAGCATCCCTGCAGGTGCTCGTCGATGACCCCGCACGCCTGCAGGGCGGCGTGCATCGTCGTGGGCCCCACGAATGAGAATCCCCGCGCTTTGAGCAGTCGTGCGAGGTTCGTGGACTCCTGCGACACCGCGCGCACATGCGAAGGATCGACAGGCCGTGGCGACGCGGGTGCGTGACCCGCCCACACCGCGGCGTCCAGCACCCCGTCGCCCTCGCGCTCCTGCCACGCCAGCAGGGCGCGCGCATTGCCAATGACCGCGGTGATCTTGGCCCGATTGCGCACGATCCCCGCATCGGCCATGAGCCGGGCGATGTCGGGCTCCCCCATCGCCGCCACCACCTGCGGATCGAACCCGGCGAACGCCTCACGGAAGGCGGGGCGCTTGCGCAGTACGACGATCCACGACAGGCCCGACTGGAAGGCCTCGAGCGACAGCCGCTCGAACAGGGCGGTGTCACCGCGGACTGGCCGTCCCCACTCCGTGTCGTGATAGTCGACGTACAGCGGATCGACGCCCGCCCAGGCACACCGCACCACTCCATCGGGCCCAGCCAGGAGGCCGGGCGCCGGATCACTCACGGCTACTGCATGCGCGACTGGGCGCGCCACAGGTCGAGATCGCCCTCGAGCGCGTACTCATCGATCGCGGCAAGCTCCTCGGGACTGAAGTGCAGGTTCTGCACCGCTGCCGCCGTCTCGCGCAACTGGGCCGCGCTGCTCGCGCCGAGCAGGGTGCTGGTGACTCGTGGATCGCGCAGTGTCCAGGCGATGGCCATCTGGGCCAGCGACTGTCCGCGCCGCTGTGCGATGCCGGCCAGAGCCCGCACCCGCTCCAGGTTCGCCTCCGACAGCATTCCGACATCCAGTGACTTGCCTTGCGCAGCACGCGAATCTGCCGGCACTCCGGCCAGGTAGCGATCGGTGAGCAGGCCCTGCGCCAGCGGGCTGAAGGTGATGCAGCCGGCGCCGACCTCCTGCAGGGCGTCGAGAAGACCGTCCTCAAGCCAGCGGTTGAGCATCGAGTAGGACGGCTGGTGGATGAGCAGCGGTGTGCCCATCTCGCGCAGGATCCGGGCGGCCTCCAGGGTGCGCCGCGGGGAGTAGCTGGAGATGCCGACGTACAGCGCCTTGCCCTGCTGCACGGCCGTGTGCAGCGCGCCCATGGACTCCTCCAGCGGCGTGTCCGGGTCGGGACGGTGGTGGTAGAAGATGTCGACGTAGTCCAACTGGAGTCGCGCCAGGCTCTGGTCCAGGCTCGACAGCAGGTACTTGCGCGAGCCGAGGTTGCCGTACGGGCCCTCCCACATGTCCCAGCCGGCCTTGCTGGAGATCACGAGCTCATCGCGCAGGCCGGCGAAGTCCTCGCGAAGGATGCGACCGACGTTGGTCTCCGCCGACCCTGCCGGTGGCCCGTAGTTGTTGGCCAGGTCGAAGTGCGTGATCCCCAGGTCGAAAGCCGTGTGCATGATCGAGCGCATCGAGTCGATCGTGCGGTCGTCGCCGAAGTTGTGCCAGAAGCCCAGCGAGACGACCGGCAGGTCGAGGCCGGAGCGACCGCATCGGCGGTAGGGCATGCGCCCGTCGTATCGGGCGGAATCGGGGATGTAGGTCATGCCGCTCATCCTGCCAGCGCGATCGTCGCGCGGCAGGACCGGCTAGATCGAGAAGTCCGACACCGAGCCGGAGAACTCCCAGTAGCCCGCAGCCGTGTGCGTGGGCACGTTGTGCCGATGGTGCTCCTGGCCCAGTACGTGGCCCTCCAGGGAATCCATGCGCTCCAGCAGTGACGCCACGGCGATGCCGACGGGGTCGGGTGCCGACGGAGAGTCCTGCTTGGGAGCCGTCTCGGGAACCGGCGACGTGCCGTGGGCGATGACCTGGCCGGGCACACCCACGACCACGGAGTTGTGGTCGACGCTGCGGACGAGCACGGCGTTTGCCCCGATCCGGGAGTCGTCCCCCACGGTGACCGGGCCCAGGACCTTGGCGCCGGCGCCGATGGTCACGCGATCACCCACGGTGGGGTGTCGCTTGCCGGGCTCCAGGCTGGTGCCGCCCAGGGTGACGCCGTGGTAAATCGTCACGTCGGTGCCCACCCGCGCCGTCTCACCGATGACCACACCCATGCCGTGGTCGATGAACAGGCCGGGGCCCAACGTGGCACCCGGATGGATTTCAATCCCGGTCCAGAAGCGCGTGGCCTGCGACAGCACCCGAGCCGGAAGCGTGGCCCCGGCTTCCCACAGCGCATGGCTGACCCGGTGCGACCACACCGCGTGCACGCCCGGGTAGGTGAGTGCCACCTCCAGGGTGCTGCGGGCGGCCGGATCGCGCTCGACGACCGACGTCAGATCACGTCGGACACCGGCGGCGACCCGCGACAGCGAGCCCAGCACAGACATGGCGACTAGTCGCCCAGGCCGGCGAACAGGGCCGTGGACAGGTACCGCTCGCCGAACGACGGGATGATGACGACGATCAGCTTGCCGGCATTCTCCGGACGAGCCGCGACCTGGGCCGCAGCCCACAGGGCCGCACCAGACGAGATGCCCACGAGCAGGCCCTCCTCCTTCGCCGACCGGCGCGCGGTCTCCATCGCATCGTCCGCGGCGACGCCGATGACCTCGTCGAAGACGCTGGTGTCCAGGATCGGCGGGACGAAGCCAGCGCCGATGCCCTGAATCGGGTGCGGACCCTTCTGACCGCCCTGGAGCACCGGCGATGCCGCCGGCTCGACGGCGATGACCTGCAGGCCGGGCTTCTTGCCCTTGAGCACCTGGCCGACACCGGTGATGGTGCCGCCGGTGCCGACTCCGGAGATGAGGATGTCGACCTTGCCGTCGGTGTCGGCCCAGATCTCCTCCGCGGTGGTGCGACGGTGAATCTCAGGGTTCGCCGGGTTCTCGAACTGCTGGGGAAGGATGTAGTTCGGATTGGCCGCCACGAGTTCCTTGGCCTTGGCGATCGCGCCGCCCATGCCCTCCGGGCCCGGGGTGAGGACGAGCTCGGCGCCGTAGGCGCGCAGGAGCATGCGCCGCTCGATGCTCATCGTCTCCGGCATCGTCAGGATGATCTTGATGCCGCGCGCCGCGCACACCATCGCCAGCGCAATGCCGGTGTTGCCGCTGGTGGGCTCCACGAGCACGGTGTCCGGGCCGATCTTGCCCTGCTCCTGCAGGGCGTCGACCATGGCGACGCCGATGCGGTCCTTGACGCTGTGGGCCGGGTTGAAGAACTCCAGCTTGGCCGCGACCTCCGCGCCGCCGGGGGCGACGAGATGGCGGATCCGGACCAGGGGGGTTCCCCCGACGAGCTCGGTGATGTCGTTGGCGATGCGCATGGGGTCATCCTCGCATCGCCTCGCATTTCCCCCGCGAGAGGGGGAAATCGCCCCTGCGCCGTCAGTGTGGGTGGGGCACGTCGTCCTGCGCCAGGTGCTCATAGGCGCGTGGGTCTTCCCGCGGCTCCAGGTGCGTGTCGACGGCCACACCCGGGAGGGCCGACTCCAGGCGCGCCTCGAGGTCCTCCAGCAGGTCGTGGCCCCGCTGGACGGTCCAGTCCCCCGGCACCAGCACGTGCAGTCGCACGAACCGGTCGCGCCCCGCCTCGCGGGACTGCACATCGTGGAAGTCCACCGTGCCCGGCGGGAACTTGGCCCCCACCTCGGCGAGCACGTCCTCGATCGCTTGACGGTCGTCGTCGGGCAGGGCCCGGTCGAGTAGACCGCCCAGGCTGCGGCGGACCAGCCCGCTGCCGATGATGATGATGTTGACGGCCACGGCCAGGGCCACCAGGGAGTCCAGCGGCTGCCATCCGGTGATGGCCACGAGCGCCACTCCCACGAGCACTCCGGCCGAGGTGAGCACGTCGGCCAGGAGGTGCCGGCCGTCGGCCTCCAGAGCGATCGACCGTGCCCGGCGCCCGGCCCGGACGATCGCGACCCCCACCAGCAGGGTGATGAGGGTGGCCACGGCCGATAACGCCAGTCCCAGACCCAGGGACTCCAGCGGCTCAGGGTGGATCAGCCGAGTGATCGCGCTGTAGACGATGAGCGCCGCCGCCGCCAGGATCATCAGGCCCTCGGCCCCCGCCGACAGGTACTCGGCCTTCCCGTGCCCGTACGGGTGCTTGTCGTCTGCCGGCCGCTCGGCCGCGCGCAGGGCAACGATCGCGATGATCGCGGCGACAACATTGACCAGGCTCTCCAGGGAGTCCGACAGGAATCCGATCGACCCGGTGAGCAGGTAGGCGCCGTACAGCAGGGCCATCACGACGAGTGCCGTCGCCAGCGACAGCCAGGCCCACCCGGTCAGCGACGCGCTGCGCGGCCCGTGCGTGTGGCCGGCTCCCATGCCGCGCATCCTTGCATCAGTCGTGGACGGGCGGGCGCGGCGCAGCGGCGGGAGCAGCGCCGTGAGCGCCGCCGCAGCAGGTCACGCGCATCCGGCCACGGACCACCTGGGTGATGAGCCATGCCGGCAGGGCGATCGCCGGGAGCGCGAGCAGGTACGCCACAGCCTGAGCCTACGTCGGTGGAGTCACTCATGACGAAGGGGCGACGCCGCCGAAGCGGGCCGCCCCTTCGTTAGGTGCGTGTCAGCTGCAGCCGGACGTGCTGCCGCAGCCCTCGCAGACGTAGCACGAGCCGGCGGGACGCATCTTGATCCCGCAGGTCATGCACAGCGGCGCGTCTGATGCCGTGCCGAGCAGCTCCTCCATCAGCTCGGCGCTGGAGTGCGCCGTGCTGGGAGCGGGAACGGGTGCCGCAGCGCCTGCCTCAGCTTCCACCGCAGCGGCCTCGACGATGACGTCGAGATCCGCGGCGGGGGCGATGGCCACCGGAGCGCCGTAGGAGACGGCGACTGACGCCGCGCGCTCATCGGCAGTGAAGATGCCCAGGGCCTCCCGCTTCTCGTACGGCAGGTAGTCAAGAGCCAGGCGCCGGAAGATGTAGTCCATGATCGACTGCGAGATCCGGATGTCGGCGTCGTCGGTCATGCCCGCCGGCTCGAACCGCATGTTGACGAACTTGCTCACGAACGCCTCCAGCGGCACGCCGTACTGCAGCGCGATGCTGATCGCGATCGAGAACGCGTCCATCACGCCCGCCAGGGTCGAGCCCTGCTTGCCGAGCTTGAGGAAGACCTCGCCCAGCGCACCGTCCTCGTAGGCGCCCGCGGTCATGTAGCCCTCGGCTCCGGCGACCGAGAAGCTCGTCGTGCGACTCGGACGTGACTTGGGCAGGCGACGACGGATCGGCTGACCGGTGACGATCGCCTCGGTGACGGCCTCGACGGCCTCGTCGACCTTCTTGGCCTTGGCGTCGCTGAGCGGCTGGCCCACCTTGCAGTTGTCGCGGTAGATCGCGAGGGCCTTGACGCCCATCTTCCAGGCCTCGTAGTAGATCTCCTCGACCTCCTCGACCGTGGCGGTCTCGGGCATGTTGACGGTCTTGGAGATGGCACCGGAGATGAACGGCTGCACCGCCGACATCATCCGCACGTGACCCATCGGGGTGATGGCACGCGCACCCATGGCGGTGTCGAAGACCGCGTAGTGCTCCGGGCGCAGGCCGGGGGCGTCGACCACGTGGCCGTTCTCGGAGATGTACTCCACGATGGCTTCGACGGTCTCGTCGGTGTAGCCCAGCTTGCGCAGCGGTGGTGTCGCAGTCCATCATGAAGCCGATGGTGCCGGTGGGGGCGAGCACCGATGCCTGGGCGTTGCGCCAGCCATTGGCCTCACCGATGCGAAGCCCCTCCTCCCACGACCGAACCGCAGCACGCAGGACATCGCCGTCGAGCGAGGAGACCGTGCGCACCGAGTCGGCAGCAGCGGCGTGCTTGCGCATGACCCGACGGTGGGCGTCGGCGTTACGGGCGTAGCCCTCGTAGGGGCCGACGATGCCGGCGAGCTCGGCGCTGCGCTTGTAGGCGGTGCCGGTCATGAGACTGGTGATCGCCGCGGCGAACGCCCGGCCCGCATCGGAGTCGTAGGGCAGGCCGGTGGCCATGAGCAGAGCGCCCAGGTTGGCGTAGCCGATGCCCAGCTGGCGGTAGCGC
>CAYFLO010000082.1:0-713 GCA_964343995.1 uncultured Bifidobacteriaceae bacterium | reverse complement strand
AATCGGCACCGTCGGGAAGTCCGCGAAGCAGATGGAGATGTCCATCGCGGTGATGACGAACTCCACGGCCTTCGCGAAGCGCTCGGCGTCGAAGGTGTCGTCGTCCTTCAGGAACGTCAGCAGGTTCAGCGACGCCAGATTGCACGAGGAGTTGTCCAGGCTCATGTACTCCGAGCAGGGGTTGGACGCGTTGATGCGACCGGTCTCGGGGTTGGTGTGCCAGTCGTTGATCGTGCCGTCGTACTGGATGCCGGGATCGGCGCAGGCCCAGGCCGCCTCGCACATGCGTCGGAACAGATCGCGGGCGTTGACCGTCTCGACCACGTGTCCGTCGGTGCGGGCGAGGAGGTCGAAGTCGCCGCCGTTCTCCACCGCGCGCATGAAGGCGTCGCTCACGCGCACGGAGTTGTTGGCGTTCTGGTACTGCACCGAGGCGATGTCCTTGCCGCCGAGGTCCATGTCGAAGCCGGCGTCGCGAAGGACGCGGATCTTCTCCTCCTCGTTCACCTTGGTCTCGATGAACTCCTCGATGTCGGGGTGGTCGACGTCGAGGACAACCATCTTGGCCGCGCGACGGGTGGCGCCGCCGGACTTGATGGTGCCCGCGGAAGCGTCGGCGCCGCGCATGAAGGAGACCGGGCCGGAGGCGGTGCCGCCGGAGGACTTCAGCAGCTCCTTGCTGGAGCGGATGCGCGAGAGGTTAAGACCGGCAC
>CAYFLO010000081.1:0-6905 GCA_964343995.1 uncultured Bifidobacteriaceae bacterium | reverse complement strand
GGTCCGGTCAGGCGTGCCGCAGTCTGATCGAGTGCGACGGCAAGGCCGTCGGCCGCGTCGTCGAGCCGCTCGACAGTCTGGGGATCCACCTCTCGACGCGCCCGCGACGCCGCGCGCTCGACCATCGCCACCGACAGCTCACCGGCCAGCGCAGCCGTTGCCCGGTCGACGAGCTCATGGCCCTCGTCGACAATGACCGCATCGTGCTCGGGAAGCACCGGGATGCCTTCCAGTGCATCGATGGCGAGCATCGCATGATTCGTCACGACAATGTCGGCCTGCTGTGCCTGCAATCGACGCTTGACGGTGAAGCACTCCTCACCAAAGGAGCATCGCGACTCCCCCACGCACTCCCGGCGGCCCACCGAGAATGCGCGCCACACCCGCGGGTCGATCTCGTCGTCGTACTCGTCGCGATCCCCTGTACTGGTCTCCAACGCCCATTCGCGCACCGCCTTGGCCTGCTGACCCAGGGCACTGCGCGGAGCGTCGAAAAGCCCTTCGCCCTCGTCGTCGGGCACTGCTCCGTGCAACTTGTTCAGGCAGACGTAGTTGTTGCGGCCCTTGAGCACCGCGAACGACACCGGACGCCCCACCACCGGCTCCAATGCTTGCGCCACGCGCGGCAGGTCGCGTTCGATCAACTGGCGCTGCAGGGCAAGGGTCGCCGTGGCGACAACCACCGGCCCGCCGCCCTCACCGGTGGCGTGCAGGGCTGCTGGCACCAGGTAGCCGACTGACTTTCCGGTCCCCGTGCCCGCCTGCACGACCAAATGGCCGGCCGCGGCGATCGTGTCGGCCACCGCCTGCGCCATCTGCTGCTGGCCGTCGCGCGGCTCACCACCCAAAGCGGTGACGACGGCGGCGAGAGCGTCGTCGACGGACGGCTCGCTCATGTGGCAAGCCCGGCTGCTGCATCCCGCAGGGCCGCACCCAGCGCCGCCGGCACGCGGGCCCGAAGTCGGGTGCCGGTATCGAGGTGCTCCACCGCGTCGACCTCGCCCTCGCGGTGCGCCAAGCTCAGCAGGTCGCCTCGCGAATACGGCACGACGAGATCGACGCTCTCCCACGCACCGGGCAGGTCGACCTCGATCGCCCGCTGGAGGGCGTCGAGCCCCTCGCCCGTGCGGGCGGAGACGACCACGGAATGGGGCTCCCGTCGCAGGAGCCGGGAAAGGGTCTCCGGGTCGGCGACATCGGCCTTGTTCACCACGATGAGTTCGGGCACCTGGTCGGCCCCGATCTCGGCGAGCACCTCGCGCACGGCCGCGATCTGGTCCTCCGGTGACTCATCGGATCCGTCGACCACGTGCAGGACAAGGTCGGCATCGCGCACCTCCTCCAGCGTCGAGCGGAAGGCCTCGACCAATTGGTGTGGAAGGTGACGGACGAACCCGACGGTGTCGGCCAAGGTGTATTCGCGTCCGTGCGGCGTGCGCGCGCGGCGCACGGTGGGATCCAGGGTGGCGAACAGGGCGTTCTCCACGAGCACGCCGGCATCGGTGAGGGCGTTGAGGAGGCTGGACTTGCCCGCGTTGGTGTAGCCGGCAATGGCCACGGCCGGAACCCCCGCGCGGTGGCGCGCCGCCCGCTGCGTGGCCCGGGTCCCCTCCATCTCCTTCAGCTGGCGGCGCAGGCGGGCCATCTGGTGGCGAATGCGACGGCGGTCGGTCTCCAGCTTGGTCTCACCCGGTCCGCGCGTGCCCACACCACCGGTGGCACCGCCGGCACGACCACCGGCCTGACGCGACAGCGACTCGCCCCAGCCACGTAGGCGCGGCAGTAGGTACTGCATCTGCGCGAGCGACACCTGCGCCTTTCCCTCTCGGCTGCGCGCATGCTGGGCGAAGATGTCCAGGATCAGCCAGGTGCGGTCGACGACCTTGACCTTGACGATGTCCTCAAGTTGGCGCAGCTGACCGGGAGTGAGTTCACCGTCGCAGATGACCGTGTCGGCACCAGTGGCCACGACGATCTCGCGCAGCTCGCGCGCCTTTCCCGAGCCCAGGTAGGTGGCGGGGTCCGGTGACTCCCGGCGCTGGATGACCGCCTCGGCAACGGCCGACCCTGCGGTCTCCGCCAGCAGGGCGAGCTCGCGCATGCTGCGCTCGGCCTCCACCAGGGTGCCGGAGGTCCAGACCCCCGCGAGCACGACGCGCTCCAGGCGCACCTGCCGGTACTCGACCTCGCGGATGTCCTCCAGCTCGGTCGACAGCCCGGCCACACGCCGCAGGGCATGGCGCTCCTCCAGGTCCAGCCCGGTGAGGTCGTCGTCGGCCATACGTCCTAGTCCAGCAGCACGGTGCCGCGCGCGACGAGGTCGGCCGGCCCGGTGAGGACGAGTGCCCCCTGGGGATCCTCGCTCACATGCACCGTGCCCCCGGGCACGTCGACGCGCCAGGTGCTCCCCTGATCGGACGGTGCTGCGCCGTCGCGTCGTGATGCCGCCCACGCCACCGCGCATGCCCCGGTGCCGCACGACTGGGTCTCGCCGACCCCGCGCTCGTGCACGCGCATGGAGACGTGACCGGGCCCATGCACGACGACGAACTCCACATTGACCCCGTCGGGGAACACATCAGTGGGCGCCACCTGCGGTGCCGTGAGCAGATCGCCGGCGTGATCGAGGTCGTCGACGAACACGACCGCGTGCGGATTGGGGACGAGCACGCCGACGGCCGGCCAGGTGCGCTCCCCCACGGTGACGTGCGGCAGGGCGCGCGACCGCGGCGTGGTGGCCGTGCCCATCTCGATGCTCACGGTGTGATCCGGGTGCAGCCGCACTCCCAGCACTCCGGCGCGCGTGGCGATGGAGAACTCATCGTCGACCACCAGGCCTCGGGCGTCCAGGTACCGGGCGAAGACCCGGGCGCCGTTGCCACACATCTCAGCCGTCGTTCCGTCGGAGTTGCGGTGGTCCATGAACCACTCGGCCTGGTCGGCCATGGCGGCCGCCTCGGGCGCCGCGGAGGTGCGCACGACCCGCAGCACCCCGTCGGCTCCCAGCCCCAGGCGGCGATCGCACAGGAAGCGCACCTGCTGCGGGGTGAGGTCGAGGCGGCCATCGGGATCGGGGATCACGACGAAGTCGTTGCCCGTGCCGTGTCCCTTGACGAAGGGGACCTCATTGATGCGTGCCACTCGGTCAGCGTACGGGGCGCACCATCACCGGCCCGCCGCCTCAGCGCCCCAGCGCTGCGCCATAGGCGGAATCAACGTCGGCCAGCACCTGCGGCCACGCCTGCGCCGGCGGAATCAGGCGGTTGTGCTCAGCGATGCGCTCCAACAGACCGCGGTCCTGCGCCAGCCGCACCAAGGCCTGGGCCAGCTTGGCGTCGTCATCGGCCAGCAGCCCCTCGATCCCCGGCCTCACGAAACCGCTGGTACCGGACTGGGATCGGGCCACCACCGGCAGACCGGCACTGCGCGCCTCCAGCGCGGCGATCCCGAACGACTCCTGGACGGAGGCCTGCACGTACACGTCAGCCGCGGCGAAGTGCTCCAGGATGCGCTCGCGCGGCAGGCGCCCGGGGAAATGGATGCGATCGGACATCCCGCGGCGATGGGCCAACCGCTGCGCGCCGGCGCGCTCGGGCCCGTCGCCGATGAGCACCGCACTCACCCGCACCCCCGGCAGCTGCTCGGCCGCCCGGGCGATCGCCTCGACCAGCGGCTCGGTGCGCTTGCGTGGTGCCATGCGCAGCACACTGACCACCCGCAGTTCGTGCGGGCTTCCCGGGATCGGTTCGACATGCCACAGCGCCGGGTCGATGCCGTTGGGGGTGATGTGGACGGTGACGTCCGGTCCGAGAGCACGTCGCACGTCGGCGGCCGCACGCTCGCTGACCGCGCTGACGGCCAGGCCAGGCCCGGTCCAGCGCAGTGCCCGATCCCCCGCCGCGAACGCCGGGCGGGCGATCCCGCCCCAGATGCTGTGCACGGTGACCAGCGTGGGCACGCCCAGACGGCGCGTGGCCCTGATCGCACCCCAGGCGAAGGGCGACACCACTCCGGCGTGCACGTGCACGACGTCGACCGGGTCGGCGCCCAGGAGCGTCTGCACGTGCATGCGCGTGCGCGGGTGCACGGGGAGCTCGAACGGAAGACGGGCCGCAACGCGAAGCACCGGCAGCCCGTCCACCTCATCGCGTCCGACGCGCACGGAGCCATGACCGGGGGTGGCGGTGACGATCCGCACGTCGTGGCCCGCCTGCGCCTGGGCCAGCGCCAGGGCGCGCACCTGCGTCTCGATGCCACCCGTGCGGGGCAGGTAGCAGTCGCTGACGTGGGCGATCCTCACGAGCGATGACCGTACGCCACAATGCCGACCATGAGCCGCACCCTGGTGTTCGTCCACGCGCACCCGGACGACGAGGCTCTGCTCACGGCCGGCACCATGGCGCGTGCGGCCGCCGAAGGTCACCGCGTCGTCCTCATCGTCGCCACCGACGGAGCCGCGGGTCTCGCCGACTCCACCTTCACCGACCTGGGCACGACCCGACTGGTCGAGGTGCAGGAATCGGCACGCGCTCTGGGAGTGGCGCGCGTGGTGCCGCTGGGCTACGCCGACTCCGGACTCCACGCGGAGGTGGCCGATGGATTCGCGCACGTGGGTCGCTTCACCGTGGCCCGCAGTATCGCCGCCGTGTGCGACGAGGAGCAGGCCGACATCCTGGTGGGCTACGACGAGAACGGCGGTTACGGACACCCCGATCACGTGCAGGTGCACCGCGCGGTGCGCACCGCCACCGCCCTGTGCCGAAGGCCACCCCGCCTGTTCGAGGCGACGCTGCCGCGCGAGCCCATTGCCCGGGCCGTGCACCTGGCCGCTCGCCTGCACCTCACGCCTGACGACTTCGATCCGGCCGAATTCGACCGCGCCTGGACTCCCCGACGCGACATCACCCATCGCGTCGACGTGCGCGATTTCGCCGCCGCCAAGAAGGCCGCGCTGAAGGCCCACGCATCGCAGGCCACCGCCGATGGAACCGTGCGCACCCTGGCCGTGCTCACCCGGCTCCCCACACCCGTCACCGCCATGCTGCTGGGCACGGAGTACTACGTGGCCGTGCGCCACACCGCCTCGACCTGATCGACGAGGTCCGGCGCGTCGTGGTCGACCCACGTCACCCGCTCATCGCGCCCGAACCAGCGCTGCTGACGTCGCGCGAACCCGCGCGTGGCATCGACGGTGTTGGCGATCGCCTCCTCGCGCGTGCAGGTGCCGGCCAGGTACGCCAGGGCCTGGGAGTAGCCCAGGGCGCGTGAGGCCGTGGGCGCTGCCGCCAGGTCGGGCAGTGCCCGCACTTCCTCCAGGAGCCCCTCGGCCCACATCCGCTGCACGCGTGCGGCGATCCGGGCATCCATGACTTCGCGGTCGACCCGCAGTCCCACCCGGGTTGCCGGCACAACCTCGGTGTCGCGCGGGAGCGTGGCGGTGAAGGGCTCGCCGGTGATCTCGATGACCTCCAGCGCGCGCACGATGCGGCGGCCGTTGGTGGGCAGGATCGCCAGCGCGGCGGCCGGGTCCAGCCGACCCAGCCGGGCGTGGAGCACCACTGACCCTTCGCGCTGCAGATCCTGCTCCAGTCGGGCCCGCACGAGTGGATCAGTACCGGGGAACTGCAGGTCGTCCAGGACCGCGGCGACATACAGTCCGCTCCCACCAACGAGGATCGGCAGCCGACCGCGCGCGGCCACATCCTCGATCGCGGTCCGCGCCCACTGCTGGAACTCCGCGACGGTGACCGCCTGAACCGGATCGACGATGTCGATGAGGTGGTGCGGCACACCGGCGCGCTCGGCCGCGCTGGGCGTGGCAGTGCCGATATCCATGCCACGGTAGATCGCGTAGGCGTCGGCGCTCACGACCTCGCCGCTCAACCGCTGCGCGAGGGCCACCGCGAGCGCCGACTTTCCGGAGGCGGTGGGCCCAACGACGGCGAGAACCTGCGTCATGGGCGCAGAGTCGGCATGCCCAGGGAGACGCCGACGGGAGCGGAGTCCTCCCCTGCGGCACTGAGGTCGCCCGCGCGCGTGCGCCGCACGGCGATCATCCGATCGGCCACCAGGTGGTGCGGGGCCGCGTAGGTGACCTCGGCGATGACGACGTCGCCGGGGCGCGGAGCGGGCTGCGACGGGTCGACGGCCACATGCACCAGGCGGTTGTCGCGGGCACGCCCGGAGATGCGAGCCGTGGCCTCGTCCTTGCGGCCCTCCCCCGCAGCCACGAGTACCTCCACCGTGCGGCCAAGCTGAGCGCGGTTCTCCTGCCAGGCGATGTCGTCGACGAGCGCGACGAGCCGCTCATACCGCTCCTGCACGACCTCACGCGGGATCTGGCCCTCCATGTCGGCGGCGGGAGTACCGGGCCGCTTGGAGTACTGGAAGGTGAAGGCACTGGCGAAGCGCGATGCCGCCACGACATCAAGAGTGGCTTGGAAGTCGTCGTCGGTCTCCCCGGGGAACCCCACGATGATGTCGGTGGTGATGGCGGCATGCGGCAGCGCCGCGCGCACGCGATCGATGATGCCCAGGTAGCGCTCGGCCCGATACGAACGGCGCATGCGCTGGAGCACCGAGTCGGAGCCGGACTGCAGGGGCATGTGCAGGGCCGGCATCACGTTCGGCGTCTGCGCCATCGCCTCGATGACCGCATCGGTGAAGTCGCGCGGGTGCGGACTGGTGAAGCGCACGCGCTCAAGCCCGTCGACGGTCCCGCAGGCGCGCAGCAGGTCGGCGAAGGCCTCGCGCTCCCCGAACTCCACGCCGTAGGCATTGACGTTCTGCCCCAGCAGCGTGATCTCCAGAACGCCTTCGGCCACCAGGGCCTGCACCTCGGCGAGGATGTCACCGGGACGACGATCACGCTCGCGACCGCGCAGCGCCGGAACGATGCAGAACGT
>CAYFLO010000080.1:0-6909 GCA_964343995.1 uncultured Bifidobacteriaceae bacterium | reverse complement strand
GTCTACGGCCGCTTCCTCATCCGCCCGCAGGAGATGCAGGAGTCGATCGGCATCGTCGAGCAGTGCCTGGACCGCCTGAAGCCGGGCCCGGTCATGGTCGCCGACAAGAAGATCGCGTGGCCCGCTCAGCTGGCAGTCGGCTCCGACGGTCAGGGCAACTCCCTTGACCACATCCGCGAGATCATGGCGGAGTCGATGGAGGGCCTCATCCATCACTTCAAGCTGGTCACCGAGGGCTTCCGCGTGCCGGCCGGCCAGGTCTACTCCGCGATCGAGTCACCCAAGGGCGAGCTCGGCTGCCTGCTGGTGAGCTCCGGTGGCACGCGGCCCTACCGCGTGCACTTCCGCGACCCGTCGTTCAACAACCTGCAGTCCCTGGCGGCGATGTGCGAGGGGTCGATGGTGGCCGACGTCATCGCGGCCGTCGCGAGCATCGACCCCGTCATGGGCGGCGTGGACCGCTAGGCAACGGGACCGGACGAGGAAGGGCACATGGCCATCACCGAGGAGACGCGCGCGCAGCTGCGCGAGCTCGCCGCGCGCTATCCGAATTCGCGCTCGGCGGTCATGCCCATGCTGCACCTGCTGCAGTCGGTCCAGTCCGAGGTGACCCCCGAGGGAATCGCCGCCTGCGCCGAGGTGCTCCAGATCGAGCCGGCCGAGGTCACGGGCGTCTCCACCTTCTACTCGATGTACCGCGACGAGCCCTGGGGCCGGCACCACATCGGCGTGTGCAAGAACACCCTGTGCGGACTTCTCGGCGGCGATGCCGTGCTCCACGCGGTCCAGCAGCGTCTGGGTATCCACGACGGCACCACCGCCGACGGCCAGTTCACCGTCGAGCCGATCGAGTGCCAGGCGGCCTGCACGCATGCGCCGGTGATGACCGTCGACTGGGAGTTCATGGACTGCCAGACCCCCGAGTCCGCCGTCGAGGTCATCGACCGCCTCGCCCGCGGAGAGCGCGTGGAGTCCACGCGCGGACCGGTCATTCGCACCCTGCAGGCCACCGAGCGCACCCTGGCCTTCCCCGATGACGGTCTCGCCGGTGAGGGCCGCGTCGTCGACGATCGCATGCTCACCGGCCTTCGCATCGCCAAGGAGCGCGGAATGTCCGCGCCGCAGGGGAGCTGACCCATGGCCCTCACTCCGGTCATCACCGAGCACTGGGACGACCCTGAGCTGTACACGCTCGCGGGCTACCGACGTCACGGCGGCTACGAGGCGCTGCGCATCGCCCTGGGCCAGGACCCCGACGCGATCATCGCCACGGTCAAGGACTCCGGCCTGCGCGGCCGCGGCGGTGCGGGCTTCCCCACCGGCCTGAAGTGGAGCTTCGTCCCGCAGAACGACGGCAAGGCGCACTACCTGGTCGTCAATGCCGATGAGTCCGAGCCGGGCGCCTGCAAGGACGTCCCGATCATGATGGCCAACCCGCACGCGCTGGTCGAGGGCGTCATCATCGCCTCCTACGCGATCCGGGCCAATCACGCGTTCATCTACATCCGCGGTGAGGTGCCCGAGGCCATGCGGCGCGTCGACCTCGCCATTCGGCAGGCGCGCGAGGCCGGCCTGGTGGGGCGCAACATCCAGGGCAGCGGCTTCGATCTGGAGATCGTCGTCCACGCGGGTGCCGGTGCCTATATCTGCGGTGAGGAGACGGCGCTTCTCAACTCGCTGGAGGGCCTGCGCGGCCAGCCGCGACTGAAGCCCCCGTTCCCGGCAACGCACGGCCTGTACGCCCTGCCCACCGTGGTCAACAACGTCGAGACCATCGCCAACATCCCCTACATCGTCGAGCGCGGGGTGTCGTGGTTCCGCCAGATGGGCACCGAGAAGTCCCCGGGCTTCAAGGTGTGGGCCGTCTCGGGCCACGTCAACAATCCCGGCATCTTCGAGGCCCCGCTGGGCATCACCATGCGCGAGCTGCTCGACTACGCCGGCGGCATGCGCGACGGACGCCCGGTCAAGTTCTGGCTGCCCGGCGGCTCGTCGGTGCCGCTGCTCACCGCCGACCACCTCGACACCCCGATGACCTACGAGGACATGGCCGCCGCCGGCACGATGCTCGGCACCGGCACACCGATGCTCTTCGACGACACCGTCAGCGTCGTCAAGGCGGTCACCCGCTGGCTGGAGTTCTACAAGCACGAGTCGTGCGGCAAGTGCACGCCGTGCCGTGAGGGCACCTACTGGATCGCCGGCGTGCTCGACAAGTTCGAGCACGGTCGCGGCGCCGAGCGTGAGATCGAACTGCTCACCGTCCTGTCCAACCAGATCGCCGGTCGCTCCTTCTGTGCGCTGGGCGATGCGGCGGCCACGCCGTACCCGTCGGCCCTGAAGTACTTCCGCGAGGAGTTCGAGGCCGCCGAGTCGGTGTCGGCCAATGTGGCCTTCCCTCCGGCCGCGTCGTACCTGTTCCCGGTTCGCGAACTCTCGGAGGCGATGCCGCGATGACCGCGACATCCGACGGCACGGCGCTCGACGCCGTTCAGACCATCACCGTCACCATCGACGGCGTGCAGATGCAGGTGCCCAAGGGCACCCTGGTCATCCGCGCCGCCGAGCAGCTGGGCATCGACGTGCCGCGGTTCTGCGATCACCCGCTCCTGGATCCCGTCGCGGCCTGCCGCGCCTGCCTCATCGAGGTCGAGGGCATGCCCAAGCCGCAGCCGGCCTGTGCCCAGACTCTCGGCGATGGCATGGTCGTGCGCACGCAGTACTCCTCCGAGGTCGCCCGCCTGGCGCAGGAGGGAGTGATGGAGTTCCTCCTGCTCAACCATCCCCTCGACTGCCCGGTGTGCGACAAGGGTGGGGAGTGCCCGCTGCAGAACCAGGCGATGGCGGTCGGACGGCCCGAGTCGCGCTTCGACCTGGAGAAGCTCACCTTCGACAAGCCGGTGAGCATCAGCGCGCAGATCCTCCTCGACCGCGAGCGCTGCGTGTCCTGCGCCCGCTGCACGCGCTTCGCCGAGCAGATCACCGGCGAGCCGCTCATCGAACTGCTCGAGCGCGGGGCGCATCAGATCGTCGGCACCGCCGACGACGAGCCGTACGACTCCTACTTCTCGGGCAACACCGTGCAGATCTGCCCGGTCGGCGCCCTCACCAGCGCGTCCTACCGGTTCCGCTCGCGGCCGTTCGACCTCGTGTCGGTCCCGACCACGTGCGAGCACTGCGCCTCGGGCTGCTCGCTGCGCACCGACTACCGCCGCAGCGTGGTCACCCGCCGTCTGGCGTGGGAGGACGCTGAGGTCAACGAGGACTGGAACTGCGACAAGGGCCGCTTCGCCTTCTCCTACCTCACCGAGGGACGCGTCAGTGCGCCGCTCGTGCGCGAGGACGGCGTGCTGCGCGTGGCGTCGTGGCCGGAGGCCATCACGGTGGCGGCGCGCGGCCTTGCGGCGGCGGGTTCCGGTGCGGGCGTGCTCCTGGGCGGACGTCTCACCGTCGAGGACGCCTACGCGTACGCGCGCTTCGCGCGCACGGTGCTGGGCACCGACTCCATCGACTTCCGTGCCCGTGCGAACTCCATCGAGGAGCAGGAGTTCCTGTCCTCCAGCGTCGCCGGCCAGCCGGTCGCGGTCGCGTATGCCGACCTGGAGTCCGCTCCGGTCGTGCTGCTGGCGGGTTTGGAGCCTGAGGACGAGTCGCCGATGGTGTTCCTGCGCCTGCGCAAGGCGGCGCGCACCGGCACGTCGGTCGTCAGCGTCGGCGCGGTGGCCAGTTCCGGACTGGCCCGCATGTCCGGTCGCCTCGTTCCGGCGCGTCCCGGCGATGAGGCGCGCGTCCTGCGCGACCTGCCCGCCGACGTGCGCGAGCTCCTGGGCCGTCCCGGTGCCGTCGTCATGGTCGGCGAGCGCCTGGCCACATCCCCCGGTGCCCTCACGGCCGCACGCGAACTGGCGCAGGCCACCGGTGCGCGCCTGGCGTGGGTGCCGCGTCGTGCCGGTGAGCGCGGTGCGCTCGATGCCGGTGCGCTCGCCGGTCTCCTGCCCGGTGGACGTCCCCTCGCCGATGCCCAGGCGCGAGCGCAGGTGTGCGCGCAGTGGGGCGTCGCCGACCTCCCCGCCCGTGGACTTGCCGGTGATGAGCTTCTCGCGGCCGCTGCCGCCGGTCGCGTGCCCGCGCTCGTCGTGGCCGGTCTGGATGTCGACGACCTCGCCGATCCAGCTCTGGGTCGCGCGGCCATCGAAGCGACGGGCTTCGTCGTCGCGCTGGCCACGCACCATTCCGACGTCACCGAGAATGCCGACGTCGTCTTCCCCGTCGCTGTCGTCACCGAGAAGTCCGGCACCTACCTGGACTGGGAGGGTCGTCCGCGGCCGTTCCCGGCGGTGCTGCGCGACGCGCTGATGATGAGCGACGCCCGCGTGCTCGCGATGATCGCCGATGAACTCGGCCACCGCGCTCCCATGGATGTCACGCAGATTCGTGGCGAGCTCGGCGCGCTGGGCCCGTGGACCGGAGCCCGCGCAGCCGGTCCGTCTGCTCCCGCCGGTGCGGCGAGCGGCGATGTGGTCCTGGAGACCTGGCGCCAGCTGCTCGACGACGGGGCGATGCAGGAGGGCGAGCCGCACCTGGCTGCCACCGCGCGTCCCACCGTGGCGCGGGTCTCGGCGACCACCGCGGCCACCCTCGGTGCCACGGTCACGGTGAGCGGCCCGCGCGGGTCAGTCACCCTCCCGGTCGAGCCCGGTGACGTGATCGACGGCGTCGTCTGGCTGCCCCTGCTCTCGCCCGGCTGCCATGTGGCGCGCGACCTCGGCGTCGGGCGCGGTGCCGCCGTGCAGATCCGTCCCGGAGGTGCGGCGTGAACGGGTCCCAGCTCAACGGCTCGCAGTTCGGCCTCTTCGGCGCCGATCCCTGGTGGCTGGTGATCCTGAAGGTCGTCGGCATCTTCGTCCTGCTCGTGCTGCTCACACTTTTCACCATCTGGTGGGAGCGCCGGGTGGTGGCCCGCATGCAGAACCGCATCGGCCCCAACCGGGTCGGCCCCTTCGGCCTGCTGCAGTCCCTCATGGACGGCATCAAGCTTGCGCTGAAGGAGGAGATCATCCCGGTCACGGCACACAAGGCCGTGTACTGGATCGCCCCGGTCATCTCAGCCACCTGCGCGTTCCTCGCCTTCGCCGTCATCCCCTTCGGCCCGACGGTCTCGATCTTCGGTGTCGAGACGCCGCTGCAGCTCACCGACTTCCCGGTCTCGGTGCTCTACGTGCTGGCGATCGCCTCGATCGGCATCTACGGCATCGTGCTCGCCGGCTGGTCGTCCGGCTCCACCTACCCACTCCTGGGCGGCCTGCGCTCGACGGCGCAGATCATCTCCTACGAGATCGCCATGGGCCTGTCGTTCGTCGCGGTCTTCCTGTACGCGGGCTCGATGTCCACGTCCGACATCGTCACCGCGCAGCAGCCGGTGTGGTTCGCGGTGGTCCTGCTGCCGTCCTTCCTCATCTACTGCACCGCCATGGTCGGCGAGACCAACCGTGCCCCCTTCGACCTTCCCGAGGCCGAGGGCGAGCTCGTGGGCGGCTTCCACACCGAGTACACCTCGCTGAAGTTCGCCCTGTTCTTCCTGGCCGAGTACATCAACATGGTCACCGTCTCGGCGCTGGCCACGACGCTGTTCCTCGGCGGCTGGCGCGCCCCCTGGCCGATCTCGCTGTGGGAGGCGTCCAACACCGGCTGGTGGCCGTTCCTGTGGTGGCTGATCAAGGTTCAGCTGTTCATCTTCGTGTTCATCTGGCTGCGCGGCACCCTGCCCAGGTACCGCTACGACCAATTCATGAAGTTCGGATGGCAGATGCTCATCCCGGTGTCGATCGTGTGGATCGTCATCGTCGCCGTGGCGCGCGCCCTGCGCAACGAGGAGGCGATGAGCAGCACCAGCATCCTGGCCATCGGCATCCTGTCGCTCATCATCGTGCTGCTCGTCATCTGGACGATGCAGTCCGTCGCGGAGCGCAAGGCCCGCAAGGCCGCACTCGAGGACGAGGAGCTCACGGTGAAGGCGATGGCCGACAGCCGGCACCCCGTGCCGCCGATGCCCGGCGAGACCTTCACGTTCACCTCGCGTCGCACCGGGCGCCAGGAGGCGGTCACCGCCGACGCTCCGGCGATGAAGGAGGTCACCCGTGGCTGAGCTTCCCCAGGTCGTCCGCGGCTTCGGCGTCACGTTCCTGACGATCTTCAAGAAGGTCGTCACCGAGCAGTACCCCGAGCAGAAGGTCGCCCCCAAGCCGCGCTTCCACGGCCGCCACCAGCTCAACCGCTGGCCCGACGGTCTGGAGAAGTGCGTGGGCTGCGAGCTGTGCGCATGGGCCTGCCCCGCCGACGCGATCTTCGTCGAGGGTGGCGACAACTCCGATGCCGAGCGCTTCTCGCCCGGTGAGCGCTACGGCCGCGTCTACCAGATCAACTACTCGCGCTGCATCCTGTGCGGCCTGTGCATCGAGGCCTGTCCCACGCGGGCGCTGACGATGACCAATGAGTACGAGCTGGCCGACGATTCCCGCGCCAAACTCATCTTCGAGAAGGCCGACCTCCTGGCCCCGCTGCTGCCGGGCATGCAGGCCCCGCCGCACGCGATGGTGCCGGGCGCCACTGAGCAGGACTACTACGCCAACAGGGTCACCTCGACCGGTATGAAAGACGACGCCCGACAGGAGGCTCGCCCGTGAACACCGGTGAAGCAGTCGTCTTCTGGATCTGCGGCATCCTGGCCGTCGTCGGCGCCCTGGGCATGGTGATCTCGCGCAAGGCGGTGCACAGTGCCCTGTGGATCGCCCTCACGATGATCAACCTGGCGGTGCTCTACATCGCCAACTCCGCCCCGTTCCTGGGCATGGTGCAGATCGTCGTCTACACCGGCGCGGTCATGATGCTGTTCCTGTTCGTCCTCATGGT
>CAYFLO010000079.1:0-7024 GCA_964343995.1 uncultured Bifidobacteriaceae bacterium | reverse complement strand
GGCCATGGTGGCCACCGTCAGGGTGGTGCGCTTCATGCGAATTCCTTTCGAGTTCATGGATAGGCGTGCCGGTCAGAAGGCAGGCACACAGGAATGGCGTGCCGAGGCACGCGTGAGGTGATGGACGCAGTCGCGCTAGGCGACGGCGCCGTGCAGGACGTGCAGGCCGATCGGTGGCCCACGGCGCGTGAGGGCGCCGACGAATCCGGCATCGACGCGTGCCGGCCGAGCGGATTCCTGCAGTCGAGAGCGACGCGGAACGACAGGGATCGCCGGGAGAGCGGGCATTCGCCGCGCTGCTGACTGAAGCAGAGTGATGAGCGCCAGGACGATCGCGTCCACGCGAGTGAGAGCGACGGCGACCAGGGCCGCGGCGCATCCGTGGCCCACGATCATCGTCAACGGTGACGGGGCCGGATGGACGGTAGCTTCGTGAGTGTGTGTCGCGACGACGAGCACCAGGTGCACGAGCAGCTGCCCTCCCACCAGCCATGCGAGGACAGCGAGGAGTCGACCGGGGCGATCGGCGACGGCAAGACCCAGGGCGCACGACAGCGCAAGGCAGAGGGCCATCGAGAAGAGGCCGGGCGTGGCCCCCGAGCCGACGGCGTGTCCGAGAGCAGACATGGCCGTCAGCACGCCGCCCAGGCTCAGGCCGCGCAGGGCACGGTAGGTACCTGTCACCCGTGCCGACTGCATAGTGGTCACGCTAATGGGGACCCACCGGGAACGACCCCCGTCGCCTGCGCGTCAGACGACCACAACGCGGCTCCGTGACCGTTCCGTGATCTAGCATGCAAGGAAGGCACGATCCGCTCCCGCGCACCGGAGGTCCCCATGAAGAAGTCCACCGTTCGGACCAGCCTGGTGCTCGCTGCCGCGGCCACGATCGCAGCCGTCTCCCTCGGCGCCTGCTCGTCGGGATCCTCCGCCGATTCGTCGGCGTCAGCGACGCCGTCGCTCTCGGCCTCCGACACGGCCATGCCGTCCGACACCGCCATGCCGTCGGACTCCGCGACCGCAGCCACTGACGCGGCCGGCACCGCGTGTGAGACCTACTTCAAGGTCGACCTGCTCAACAGCCAGTACGCCGGCGGAGCGGTGAAGCAGGGCGACATCACCGAGGCCCAGGCTCGCACCGAGATGCAGGCCGATCTCACCGAACTGGTCAAGCAGGGCAAGGCCGCGGTGGCCGATGGCAGTGGCAGCGTCAAGCTCGCCAAGAACGCCCTGAAGATGAAGAAACTGGTCAAGGGTCTGAAGGCCAGCGCGCCGCTGTCGTCGCTGACCAAGAAGCAGCAGCAGGACTTCGCCACCTACTCCCTGCGCGTGCAGAAGCAATGCGACGCCGCCGGCTACCCGCTGCCGGACGAGAACGTCTCGGCCCGCACCGCCGCCGGCCTGGGGCAGTAGCCCCCGGCACCGTTCTCTAGGCTCGCCCCATGGCTGCGAGCGACCGACTGGTGTGGATCGACCTGGAGATGACCGGGCTCGATCCGCAGCGTGACCAGATCGTCGAGATCGCCTGCATCGTCACCGATGCCAACCTGGTCGAACTCGACGCCGGTTTCAGCGTGGTCGTGCGCGCCGATGCGGAGCCCCTGGCGGCCATGGATGAGGTAGTCGTGCGCATGCACACTGACTCCGGGCTGATCGAGGAGATCCCCAGCGGGCTGGAGCTCGCCGATGCCGGCGCGCAGCTGCTTGCCTATGTGCAGCGCCACGTGCCCGAGGCGCGCAAGGCGCCGCTGGCCGGGTCGAGCGTCTACGTCGACCGCGGGTTCCTCGCGCGCTATCTGCCCGACGTTGATGCGCATCTGCACTACCGACTCGTCGACGTGTCGACGATCAAGGAACTGGCCCGCCGCTGGTATCCGCGTGCGTACTACGCCAGCCCGGAGAAGCGCGGCAATCATCGGGCGCTGGCCGATATCCGCGAGTCGATCGCTGAGCTGCGGTACTACCGCGACGCGGTGATGGTGCCGCTGCCCGGGCCTGAGCTCGAGCGTGCCCAGGAGCTCGGCGCCGCGCACGTGGTCGACCACGGCTGAGCGCCGTCAGAGCAGCTGCAGCGCCAGCCCGTCGAATCGGCTGAACCCGCGGTCGAACGTGACCAGGGTGGCGCCCAGATCGATTGCTGCTGCCGCGAGAAGTCCGTCGTGCACGTCAGCGCCGACCAAGGCACGGTCGGACACGAGCGTCGCGAATCGAGTCCAGCGCCCCGGCCCGGCTTCGCGTACACGCACGCCGGGTCCGGACGTCCACGCTGCCAGGGCGCCCATGGCTTCCGCGGACGTGTTGGGATCACGGAAGATTCCGCGGTGCGTGACGATGCGTAGAAAGCCCACGGCCACCTCCGTGAGAATCACGGAAGGCTCGGCAGACGCGCGACAGACCGCAAGAACGTCGAAGGCCCGGTCATGATCGTCGACATCAGGCCGGAAGGCGTTGACGAGGACGTTGACATCAAGCACCTTCACGTGGCGTGCTCGTCGACGTAGGAGAGCATCTCGCCAGAGTCGGCGAGGGTGATGCCGCTCGACCGGAACTCGTCGGTCAGCCCTGAGGATCGACGCGACAGCGGCATCGGCGACATCTCGGTGACGTGCTCACGAAGCACGACCCGAAGCGACTCCTCCACGAGCGACGTGACCGAGCACCCGCGCAGCGCCGCCGTGGCCTTGATCTGGCGGTAGAGCTCGTCGTCGATGTTGAGGGTTGTGCGCATGAGGCAGATTAGCAGATTTCTGCCGATGCTCCCGACCCCTCGCCCGAGGCGGACCACATGCGCCGGTAGCATGGCGCCTCCCCGCAAGGGGAGCCGCGAGAGCGCTGTCACCTAGGGGCGCCGACGAGGTCGTGGTGGGTGTAGCTCAGCTGGTAGAGCGCTGCGTTGTGGTCGCAGATGTCGCGGGTTCGAGTCCCGTCACTCACCCCACACCCGGCGCACCCGCGTCGAGCACCATCACCCGCACGACCACCTGAAGTTCCCGCTACACGACAGGACACCCCGTGACCGAGCACCTGAACAACCATCACTCCGACACCCTCACCGCGATCTTCCAGCACCCGGTGTCGCACAACATCCGCTGGCACGACGTGGTCTCGCTGCTGGGCGCCGTGGGCGTCGTCGAGGAGCGGCACGACGGCAAGTGGAAGGTCACCGTCGGCACCGAGACCGAGGTGCTTTCACGCCCCCACGGCCACGACATCGGCGAGCAGATGGTCGTCGACCTGCGACGCATGCTCAAGAACGCCGGTTACCAGCCGGGCAACGACGGACGCGAGGACTGAACGCCATGACCGATCTTGACCGCACCCAGCTGAAGGACCGCCTGGTCGTGGCGACAGTGGACTTCCACTCCAGCCGCATTTTCGCCGTCGACGCAGCGCCGCACTCAGAGCCTGAGCACGTCCACGCCTCCGATCCCCGTGGCTTCTACGCCAACGTCTACCACCGCGCTGGCAACCCCGATGGCACCTACGAGGCCGACTCCGACGCCTACTGGCGCGAGCTCGACCACCACCTCGACGAGGCCGCGGTGATCGTGCTGCTTGGGCACGGCACCGGCAAGGCCAATGCGGCCCAGCACCTGGTCGGCTGGATGGCGCGCCACGACTCCGCCACGGCGGCCAAGATCGTTGCGGTGCTGCGCGCCGACATCGACGACCTCACCGACGAGCAGGTGCTGCGCCTGGGCCAGCAGGCCTACGGTCTCGCCCCGGCCCGCGACCACGGAGACTCCCGCCGCGGGGCGTAGCCACCGCAGTAGCCGCAGGAGAGCGCGAGGGGGACACTCATGTCACGTCTGCCGATTCGCACCACCGTTGCAGCCGCTGCCTGCGCGGCCCTCGCCGTGGTGCTCGCCCCCGTGGCGAGCGCCGGCCAAGCACCGGCACCGGTGTCCGGCTGGACCCCGGGCACCGTCACCTGCAGCAACGGCATCGTGTCGGTCTTCCCGGTGATCATCGCGAACGCGACGTCAGTGACACAGACGGCGTCGGTCACCGTTCCCACGAGCCTGTCCGCCGGAGTGCAGGTCGTGTCATCGCCGTCGCAGGTGGCATGCAACCAAGGCTCGGGGGCATTTGCCTCGCTCGGGAACGGCTACTCGGGGAACTTCACGGTCCAGCCCGGTCAGTACGAGGTCATGTGGCTCGGCATCGGCACGTCCACCAGCCTCAATGCCGGCTCGGCCAACATCGCGCTCGGCGGCCTGCCCACCGGCACAAAGGGACAGTCCTGGTACGACTTCGCGGTCTCGCTCAACGGTGCCAGCGCGGCCTGGTCGGTGGGATCGTCGTTCTCCAGCATGCAGGTGCAGTACCAGAACACCGGCGGCCTGGATCCGGCGACCAACGGACAGAACCTGTTCAACATCGTGCAGTGCACGTCGGGCGCATCGAGCGTCGCACCGACGAACACACTGCTCACGCCGTACAGCTCGAGCTGGACCACCGGCCCCACCTACGGCATCAACCAGCCGGTCTGCGCCGGTTGGTACCCGCAGGGGCAGTTCCAGCCCATTACCCAGCTCCCCGGCAGTCCGTTCACGCTGCAGGCGATCCAGACCTACAACGGCGGTGCCGACCTGGCCATGGCCGGTTCCGGCACGGCGACGATCACCTCGGCGCTGATCAGATGGGTCGGCCCGTCGTCGAAGACCGGTCCCGGCGGTCCCACGCTCACCGACACCGTGGTCCTGTCGAACGTGCCGGGATCGACCGGCGGCTGGTGGGTGCAGGATCCGCTAACCCAACAGTGGGCCGTGGTGGGCGCGACGCCCCCGAGCTCGATCGCCACCGGTCAGTACACGAGTGCCACCGTGGCCTTCAACGGGATGCCCGTCGGCTCGAGCTGATCGAGGATCACGTGGCTGGCGGCAGACCGCCTACTCCACCCACGCCACACCCGTCACACGCCTTCGGTCCCTATGCAGGTGTTCGTCCGTCGTTCACCTGCCGTTCACTTGGGGGCCTCCTGGTCACCCCCCAGTCGCCCTAGCCTTCCCTGCAGTTCACCTAGTGGAGGCAGACGGTCGTGGACCTCGTTCTCGTTGGCATCATCGCCGTCGTCGCTATGGCGCTGCTGTTCGACTTCACCAACGGCTTCCACGACGCCGCGAACTCCGTCTCGACGGTTGTCGCCACCCGAGCCCTGCCCGCCAAGTGGGCACCGCCCTTCTCCGCTGCCTTCAACTTCCTGGCCTTCTTCATCGTGGGAACCGCAGTCGCGAACACCATCGCCAAGACCGTCCAGTCGTCCACCATCACCACGACTCTCATCTTCTGTGCCCTGTTCGCCGCCATCGCCTGGAACTTCATCACCTGGCGCGTCGGTATGCCCTCGTCGTCCAGCCACGCGGTCATCGGCGGCCTTGTCGGCGCCGGTATCGCCGCAGGGGGCTTCGCCGCGATCTCGTGGGGCAGCGTGCAGAAGGCCACGATCGGCATCTTCGCCTCCCCGCTCATCGCCTTCGCCGTGGCCTTCATCGCCATGTACCTCGTGCTCGGCATCCAGAAGCTGACCAAGGCTCCCGACAACCACCCGGTCTTCAAGGGCCTGCAGGTCGTGTCGGCCGGAGCACTCTCGTTCGGTCACGGCGCCAACGACGCGCAGAAGACGATGGGCGTTATTGCCGCGCTCCTGCTGGGGGCCGGCTACACCACCGCCGACGCCAAGGGCAATGTGGGCGTGCCCATGTGGGTGGGACTCGCGTCGTACCTCGCCATCGCGATCGGTACCTGGTGGGGCGGCTGGCGGATCATCGAGACGATGGGCCTGAAGCTCACCACCCTGCACGCCAACTCCGGAGTCGCCGCCAACATCGGAGCCAACACCGCCATCTTCGGCGCGACCATGGCCGGCGTCCCGATCTCGACCACGCACGCCGCCGCCTCGTCGATCCTCGGCGCCGGCATCGGCTCAGGGATGGGCGCCCGCTGGAAGGTCGTCGGCGAGATGGTGCTCGCCTGGATCGTCACCATCCCGGCCGCCGGGATCATGGCTTTCGTGTTCTTCGAGATCACCCGCCTGCCCAGTGCTCTGGCGTGGGTCATCATGGGAGCCCTCCTTGTCGGCTTCGCCGCGTGGGCTATCTACGCCATGCGGCACACGATTCATGCCAAGGACGTCGAGGAGGAGCTCCCTCCCACGGCCGAACTCGCCACCCACGTGCCCGGCCGCCCGCACCTCACCGACACCGCTGCCTAGCCTCCTAGGATTCCGCGGGTGAGCACGCCCGCCAGTACTCCCGGCAGCGCACCCGCCGTGCCTGCGGCCGTTCCCGCACCGTCGACGTCGGGCCTGGACCGCTACACCCGCGCGGTCAACATCACCATGATCGTGCTCGCCCTGATCTACACCGCGACGTTCTCCGCGCAGGCGATCCTCTATCAGCCCGAAGCCACGTGGTACGTCGTCTTCACCTGGATCGGCCTGGTGATCTGGGCCGCGTTCGCCGTCGACCTCGTCATCACCTTCGTGCTCGACCCGAACAAGCGCACCTTCCTCAAGCGCCAGTGGCTCAGCGTCATCACCGTCGTGCTGCCGATGTTCCGTGCCCTTCGGATCCTGCGCATCTTCAGCGGGGGTGCGTGGGTTTCGAATAAGGGCAACGGAATCCTCACCCGATCGGCCGTCACGGCGGCTGTCGGTGGCACCGTCCTCATCGTCTTCATCGGCTCCCTCATGGTGCTCAACGCCGAGCGCGGTGCGAAGGGTGCCACCATCACCAGTTTCGGTGAGTCAGTGTGGTGGTCGATGGAGACGATCACGACGGTCGGATACGGCGACGCGTACCCCGTGACCGTTCCGGGACGCTTCTTCGCCGTGGGAATCATGCTGCTGGGCATCTCCGTCCTGGGCGTGGTGACGGCAAGTGTGTCGGCGGCCCTGGTCAAGCGCACCAACGCCGGTGCCACTCAGGACCAGCAGCAGCAGGCGCTCGGGGAACTTCAGACGCTCATCGCCACGGTGGCACGACTCGAGTCGCAGGTCGCCGCCCTCACCGCCGAACGCGGG
>CAYFLO010000078.1:6053-7071 GCA_964343995.1 uncultured Bifidobacteriaceae bacterium | reverse complement strand
ATGTCCTATGGCCTGGCGTACGGCCTGTCGGCGTTCGGGCTGGCTCAGCAGCTGGGCATCGGCCCGGACGAGGCCCGACGGCTCATGGATGACTACTTCGCGCGGTTCGGTGGCGTGCGTGACTACCTGGCCGACGTGGTGGCCCGAGCCCGTGTCGACGGGTACACCGCCACCATGCTCGGGCGGCGCCGATACCTCCCGGACCTGTCCAGCGACAATCGCCAGCGTCGGGAGATGGCCGAGCGGATGGCCCTGAATGCCCCTATCCAGGGCACGGCCGCCGACATCGTCAAGGTGTCCATGCTCGCCGTGGAGCAGGGCCTGAAGGTTCAGGGCCTGTCCAGTCGGCTGCTCCTGCAGGTCCATGACGAACTCGTCCTGGAGGTCGCCCCCGGCGAACGCGAGGCGCTGGAGGCCCTGGTGCGGACGTCCATGGCCGATGCTGCCGATCTCTTGGTCCCCTTGGACGTCTCCGTGGGGGTAGGGCCCACCTGGGATGAGGCTGCCCACTAGACAGAGTCCGTAATGGGGTAAATGCCGGATTTCGACAATTCTCCCGCGGGGCGTAGCCTTGCCCGGCACCTCGCGACCGCGAGGGCATCGTCTACCTCAAGGATCCCTACTCTCCATGTCCACCTCTACCTCCACCACCTCCGTGATCGCCGTCAACGACATCGGCTCGGCCGAGGACTTCATCGCCGCGGTCGACTCCACCATCAAGTACTTCAATGACGGCGACATCGTCGAAGGCACGATCGTCAAGGTCGACCGCGACGAGGTCCTGCTCGACATCGGCTACAAGACCGAGGGCGTCATCCCCTCGCGCGAGCTGTCCATCAAGCACGATGTCGACCCCAGCCAGGTGGTCTCCGTCGGTGACCGCGTCGAGGCGCTGGTCCTGACCAAGGAGGACAAGGAAGGTCGGCTGATCCTGTCCAAGAAGCGCGCCCAGTACGAACGCGCCTGGGGCACGATCGAGCGCATCAAGGACGAGGACGGCGTCGTCGAGGGTCAGGTC
>CAYFLO010000078.1:5830-6043 GCA_964343995.1 uncultured Bifidobacteriaceae bacterium | reverse complement strand
CGACAAGAACCGCAACAACGTCGTGCTGTCGCGCCGGGCCTGGCTCGAGCAGACCCAGAGCGAGGTTCGCCAGACGTTCCTCACCCAGTTGGCCAAGGGCCAGATCCGCAACGGCGTGGTCTCCTCGATCGTCAACTTCGGAGCCTTCGTCGATCTGGGCGGCGTCGACGGTCTGGTCCACGTTTCCGAGCTGTCCTGGAAGCACATCGACCA
>CAYFLO010000078.1:0-5820 GCA_964343995.1 uncultured Bifidobacteriaceae bacterium | reverse complement strand
TGTCGCTCAAGGCGACCCAGGAGGATCCGTGGCAGCATTTCGCCCGGACCCACCAGATCGGTCAGGTCGTGCCCGGCAAGGTCACCAAGCTCGTCCCCTTCGGTGCGTTCGTGCGTGTCGAGGACGGCATCGAGGGCCTCGTGCACATCTCCGAGCTTGCTGAGCGGCACATCGAACTGCCGGAGCAGATCGTCCAGGTCAACGACGACATCTTCGTGCGTGTGATCGACATCGATCTGGAGCGTCGCCGTATCTCGCTGTCGCTCAAGCAGGCCAATGACAGTGGCGACGCCATCACCGGTGAGGAGTTCGATCCGTACCTGTACGGCATGGCTCCTGCGTTCAACGAGGCGGGCGACTACATCGGTCCCGATGGTTTCGATCCGGAGACCGGCGAGTGGAAGGCGGGCTCGGAGGGCCAGCGCCAGGAGTGGGAGCGGCAGTACGCCGAAGCCCACGCCCGCTGGGAGGCCCACCGCAAGCAGATCGACGACGCCCGCCAGGCCGATCAGGTTGCTGCGGTCGAGTCCGGCGAAACTCCCTCGTCGTACTCGTCGGCGAGCGCTGACGCCGAGGGTGCTCTCGCATCCGACGAGGCGCTCCAGGCCCTGCGCGACAAGCTCACCGGGGAGTGACCCCCCTAGGCTGACGGGCATGCTGCGCGTCGGCCTCACCGGTGGAATCGGAGCCGGAAAGTCGACCGTGGCGTCGCTGCTCGCTGAGCGCGGCGCCACGGTCATTGATGCGGACGCCATCGCGCGCGAGATCGTCGAACCGGGGTCTGCTGTCTTGGCGGAACTGGTGGGTGAGTTCGGGCCCCGGATTCTGCGGGCGGATGGCTCACTGGACCGAGGCGAACTCGCGGCGCTGGCCTTCAGCGATGCCCGCGCAACGCAGCGCCTCAACGACATCATGCACCCGGCGATCCGAGCGGAGTCCGAGCGCCGCCTGGCGTCGGCAGCGGCCGACATCGTGGTCTACGACATGCCACTCCTGGTCGAGACCGGGCAGCAGGGACTGGTGGATGTGGTGGTTGTCGTCGATGTTCCCGAGGAGACTCAGGTCGAACGTGCGGTGGGTCAGCGAGGTCTGGAGAGGTCCGATGTCGAGCGGCGGATCTCCGCGCAGGCCACGCGTGCGGAGAGGTGCGCGCTCGCTGACGTCGTCATCGACAACTCCGGATCGCGTGCGGAGACCGTCGACCAGGTCGAGGACCTGTGGGAGCTACTCCATCGTCGGGTCGTCTCCCAGTCCTAGCGCGGCGGCCACGCGCAACCGCTGGATCTTCCCTGAGGCGGTACGTGGCAGGTCGGTGACGATGTGCAGTTCCTTGGGGCGCTTGTAGCCGGCGAGGCGCTCTCGCACCCACGACTCCACTGCTTGCGGTTCGACATCGCCCATGACGGCCGCGCAGACCCGCTGGCCCCACACGTCGTCGGGGCGACCGAACACGGCGGCGTCGATCACGCCGGGGTACGAGCACAGGGCCCCCTCGACCTCAGCAGGGTAGACATTCATCCCGCCGGAGATGATGAGGTCCTCGCGACGGCCATCCAGGTGCAGCCAGCCGCCGTCAAGGCGGCCGAGATCGCCGACCGTGAACCAGGCCTGTCCGTCGAGCTTCCGCCAGGATGCGCGGGTTTTCTCCTCGTCATTCCAGTAGACGAAATGCCCGCTGGGTGGCGGCGCGCACCACACCTGGCCGTCAATGATGCGCAGCTCCCGATCGGACCGTGACTGGCCTACCGATGTCGGGTGCTCGGCCCAGTCGGTGCCGGGCATGACGGTGAACTGGCCCTCGGTGGATCCGTAGAACTCCCAGACGTTCGCGGCTCCGGCCCAGTCGTGGACGCCCTGCTTGACCGAGGGTGGACAGGCCGAGCCGGCGTGAACGAGCATGCGGTAGGGGCTGGCCGGCAGCGGGCGGGTGAGCAGCCGCTGCAGATGTGCCGGCACGGTGAAGGCGGTGGTCGGACGACGTTCGTCAAGGGCGCGGACGGTGGCGTCGACGTCGAACCACCCCGGCAGGAGCACATCGCCGCCGGCCAGGAGGGTGTAGAGGGCGAAGCGAAGCGGCCCGGAATGCGACAGTGGGCCATGCACGAGGGACAGGTCATCGGGGCTCTGCTGCCACAGGTCGATCTCGTACTGCCATAGCTCGCGTGCGCGGGCGTCATCCAGCACCCCTGCCCAGACGCCTTTGGGACGTCCGGTGGTCCCCGAGGTGTAGTGCATAGGCCGTCCCAGCGGATAGTCCGCCAACTCCGCCTGCGCCGGATGCTCGATTGCCGCCATGAGTGCCCGCGTGGAGTCCAGGACCAGCGCGGCATCCGCATCCCGGACAATCGCGTCTCGCTCATGTGCAGTGAGGTCGGGATTGACGGGAACCGGGATGATCCCCGAGGCCAGAGCGCCCCAGACCACGCCCATCGTCGCGCGCTGCTGCTGTTGCGCGTCTCCAATCGTCGCCTCACGCGGGGGATCGATGACGATCCGCTGACCCCGTTGCACCCCTGCAGTGGCCAGATGCGCCGCTGCACGCCGGGCATCCTCGCGAGCCTGCACCGCCGAGAGCCGCAGCATCGTGCCAGCGTAGGGCGGCCGCTTAGCCTTGTGCCCATGGCCCGTCCCGTCACCGACCTGCAGCGCCGGGTGGCCCCCTTCACGGTCAAGGCTCCGTATGAGCCCGCAGGAGACCAGCCGGCGGCGATCGAGGAGATCGCCCGTCGCCTGGAGGCCGGGGAGAGTGATGTCGTGCTTCTGGGGGCAACGGGCACGGGCAAGAGCGCCACCACGGCCTGGCTGGTGGAGCGTCTCCAGCGTCCCGCCCTGGTGATGGCGCCGAATAAGACCCTGGCCGCGCAGTTGGCCTCAGAGTTCCGCGACCTGCTACCAGACAACGCCGTGGAGTACTTCGTCTCGTACTACGACTACTACCAGCCTGAGGCATACATCCCGCAAACCGACACCTTCATCGAGAAGGACTCATCCATCAATGAGGAGGTCGAGCGACTTCGACACTCGGCCACCAACAGCCTGCTCACGCGCCGCGATGTTCTCGTCGTCGCGACCGTCTCGGCCATATACGGATTGGGAACGCCTCAGGAGTACGTCGACCGCATGGTGAAGGTGCAGGTGGGAGACCAGATCGAACGCAATCAGCTCCTGCGCAGCTTGGTCGATATCCAGTACACCCGCAACGACCTTGCCTTCACCCGCGGCACCTTCCGCGTGCGAGGTGACACGATCGAGGTGTTCCCCGTATACGAGGAGCACCCCGTGCGCATCGAGATGTTCGGTGACGAGGTGGAGCGCGTGATGACGCTGCATCCGGTGACAGGCGAGATTCTCACGGATGACCCCGAGGTCTACGTCTTCCCCGCCAGTCATTACGTGGCCGGACCCGAACGTATGCAGCGGGCGATCACCGGAATCAGCGCCGAACTGGAGGGACGCCTGGCTGAATTGGAGGGGCAGGGGCGACTCCTGGAGGCCCAGCGTCTGCGCATGCGCACCACATATGACCTGGAGATGATGCAGCAGATGGGCACCTGCCCGGGCATCGAGAACTACTCCCGCCATATCGACGACCGCGAGCCCGGAAGTCCGCCGAACTGCCTTCTCGATTACTTCCCCGAGGACTTTCTCCTTGTCATCGACGAATCCCATGTGACCGTGCCGCAGATCGGTGCCATGCACGAGGGCGATGCAAGCCGCAAACGCACCCTGGTGGAACACGGGTTCCGTCTGCCAAGCGCCCTGGACAACCGGCCGCTTCGCTGGGACGAGTTCACCGAGCGGATCGGGCAGACGGTCTACCTGTCGGCCACTCCGGGGGAGTTTGAGTTGACGCGCGTGGAGGGGGACGTCGTTGAGCAGGTGATCCGTCCCACGGGGCTGGTGGATCCGGAGGTGATCGTCAAACCCACCCTGGGACAGATCGACGACCTCATGGCGCAGGTCAAGGAACGGGTCGCCCGCGACGAGAGGGTGCTCGTCACCACCCTGACCAAGCGCATGGCCGAGGAACTCACCGACTACCTCATTGACCATGGGATCAAAGTGCAGTACCTGCACTCGGAGGTCGACACGCTTCGGCGCGTGGAGATCCTGCGGGAGCTGCGCCTGGGAGTTGTGGACGTGGTCGTCGGCATCAACCTCCTTCGCGAGGGTCTGGACCTGCCCGAGGTGTCATTGGTCTCGATCCTTGACGCCGACAAGGAGGGCTTCCTGCGCTCCGAGCGTTCCCTCATCCAGACCATTGGCCGCGCGGCGCGCAATGTCTCCGGCCAGGTGCACATGTATGCCGACACCATTACGCCTTCAATGAGCAAAGCGATCGACGAGACCAATCGTCGACGGGCGAAGCAGGTTGCCTACAACCTCGAGCGCGGTATCGATCCACAACCGCTGCGCAAGCGGATTGCGGACATCACCGACCTCATCGCGCGCGAGGACGCGGACACTCGGACCCTTCTTGACGAACCTGCGCCGAAGGGAAGTCGGGCCCGCGGACGGGGATCCCTGGCCGCCAACGAGCTCGCGCAGCTCATCGAGGACCTCACCGCCCAGATGCACGCCGCCGCAGCGGAACTGCAGTTCGAGCTGGCGGCTCGCCTCCGTGATGAGGTCAGCGACCTCAAGCGCGAACTGCGCGCCATGCGCGAGGCCGGTCACTGACGTGGAGGTCTCTGTAGCGGTCTGGATCTGGTCGGCTGTGGCATTCGTCGTTCTGGTTGCTCTGGACTTCGTGCTGGTGAGTCGACGGCCGCACGACGTGAGCATGCGTGAGGCCGCTTTCATGTCGATCTTCTACATCGGCCTTGCCCTCGCATTCGCCCTCGGCCTTCTCATGACCCAGGGGGCCGGTGTGGGAGGCCAGTTCGTCGCTGCTTTCGTGGTGGAGAAGGCTCTCAGCGTTGACAATCTTTTCGTCTTTATCGTGATCCTTGATCAGTTCCGCACCCCGGCGCCGTTGCATCAGCGGGTGCTGCTCGTGGGCATCTGCCTGGCGCTCATCCTGCGGACGGTCCTCATCCTGGCGGGGGCGGCACTCATCAGTGCCTTTGCCTTCACGTTCGTGGTGTTCGGGGCCCTCCTCATCTGGACGGGGGTGCGGATCTACCGCGACCGCAACTCTGGACCGCATGAGTCCGATTCGCGCTTCATGCGCTGGCTGCGTCGGCACCTTCGCGTGGCCGAGGACTTCGACGGCACCCGGCTCACCACGCGGGTGGCCGGAAGGCGTGCGGTGACCCCGCTCATGCTCGTGATGGTTGCCATTGGCACGACCGACGTGCTGTTCGCCCTGGACTCGATTCCCGCCGCGTTCGGAGTGACAAACGTGGCGTACCTGGTGTTCGCCGCCAACGCGTTTGCCCTGTTGGGCCTGCGGGCGCTGTACTTCCTGCTCCGGGGACTCCTGGACCGACTGGTCTACCTGTCGACGGGACTGGCGGTTATCCTGGTCTTCATCGGCGTGAAACTGATTCTGGAGTACCTCCACCAGGTGTGGCCGTCGGTTCCCGAGATTGGCCTGGGCCTGAGCCTGGGGGTCATCGCCACCGTGCTGGCGGCCACCGTCATCGCCTCTCTGCGTTCCTCGAGGCGCCCTGGGAATTCCGCTTCTGGGCGGTGATCCTCACCAGCCGCGAGCACGCCATTCGTCCAGGGCGGGTCGTTCGGCTCCGATCGTGGTGTCCCACCCGTGCCCCGGATAGACCCAGGTCTCATCAGGAAGCACGTCGAACAGCCGGCTGACGACCCCGGTGTACAGCGCATCGAAGGCATCGGGGGAGTGCGTCTTGCCCACGCCACCCG
>CAYFLO010000077.1:3082-7124 GCA_964343995.1 uncultured Bifidobacteriaceae bacterium | reverse complement strand
GGGGAGGCCGGCGAGCCTGCCTGCAGGTCGATGACCACGGTGGCCGGGACGAGTGCGCGCAGGCCGCTGGCCAGGCGCTCAATCTCCTGCGACCCCGGGGCGATCTGGGGGGCGATGACCGTGAGTGTGGCGGGGGCCGCCTGTGGCCAGGTGGACGGGTCGGTGGACGTGTCGCTGAAGGTGACCGAACCGTGCTCCTGGAACTGCAGGGTGTTGTTGAACAGCTCCTGCGACCACAGGTTCATGGCGTACATCGTGCCGCGGTAGACGTTGAGGGCGGCGGCGAGCTGCACGATGCTGCGGGCGTGTTCGTCGTCGAGGTCGGGCGGCAGCGAGGCGCTGATCCAGAAGCCCAAGTAGTCGAGCATCGCTCGCGTCGTGAGCGCAGGGTCCAGGTAGTACGGCAGTGAGTCGACCTGTCGCAGGATCTCGCCCATGACGTGGTCGAGCCCCATGAGGAACCGCTGCGCGAAGTCGTCCTCGGCCATCATGGCCGGCACGTAGGCGATCAGCGGGAACGGCGAGATCTGCCGCGAGGCTGATCCCGTCGTCTGGAGCAGGAGGTCTCCGCTCACCCCTGGGCCTCGATGTCATTGCCCACGTTGAACAGCAGCTCGAGGTCGCCGATGTCGATGGTGTCGCGTGGCTCGCCGCGCGCTCCCGTGACTGCATCGACCGGGATGAGGCGCAGCGTCACGACATTGGAGACCCCGGGCACCCGCTGGAGCACGGCGCTGATCTCGCCGGCCAGGAGGGAGCGGCCGAAGGGCCAACCGTTGCCGTCGTAGCCGCCGAGAGACGGGTGCAGGAAGTCGCGGATGGCGGCATCGGAGTCCGCGGCCACGCGGTCGCGGGAGGCACCGCGGTCGACCGTCACCTGGGCCACGACTGAGACGCCCAGGTACTTGGGCGGCTCGATCCGCACCGTCGATCCGATGAGGCGACGCTCGTCGAGGAAGTCGGTGATGGTCTGGAGCACGTCGCGCTGCGGCTTGAGCAGCTCGAAGTCCGTCGAACGCGGAGGCGTGGACGGGACGACGAGCACGAGCACGGTGCCGGGAGCGCCAAGCGCCGTGGCATCAATGCACGCGGTGCGCGCGATACCCGGAGCCACGTACTTCACGAGCATCTCGTAGTCGCCGGCAGTGACCGCGCGCTCACGGGTGCGCACGATCATCGGGCCGCGCTGCTTGACCTCCTCGACCGTCTCGGCGTCGACACCGCCCACCGCGGGGATCGGGTTCTCCACGCGCGAGACGAACGGGATGCTCGTGCGCATGAGGGTGAGCTTGCCCGCGTCGACGTTGCCGGCCTTGCCGCCGCCGACGAGGTAGCGCGGCACTCGCACGCGCGCCCCCTGCGACGGCGTGGCGCCGTACTGGGTGAACTTGCCATCGGCGGTGCGGATGACCGGGCCGAAGGCGATGGTCGCGGTGCGGTCGTCGAGGGTGAAGTGGCGATCGGTCGGCGTGGAGTTGGCAAAGGACGCCACGCGGTTCCACGTCTGCCAGCCGTCGCTGGTGCTCACCTGGATCTGCAGCTCGACCTGACCGCTCACCAGGGGCGACTTGCTCAGGGTGACGGTCTCTGCCGGTGTGCCGATGAGCGGCCCGACAATCTCGTCCATGACGAGCTCGGCGTGCGAGGCGTCGACGAGACCGCCCACGACCGCCGCGGACAGCGACTTGATCCGCGGGGACTCGGTGTAGGTCGGCTGGCCGGCGTCAGCGGCCGTGACCGTGATGCGCAGCCATGCCGCCGCGACCCCGCCGATGGTGCTGCTGGCCACATTGGCGAGCTGCAGGTCGATCGTGCCCTTGCGGTTCAGTCCGCCGGTGGTGTCGTTGAGCACCTGCACGGCGGTCCACTGCTGTCCGTCCCACGCCTCGTATGTGAGGGGCGGGCGCAGCGGATCCACGCCGATGCCCTCGATGCGCGCATCGATGGTCAGGCGCACGACGCAGTTCGGGGCCGGCGACGTGAGCCCGACGTAGAGCGAGTCGCCCACGACCGGCACCTTGCTGAAGCACTCGAACATGGTGTCGCCGACGAGGGCGCCGTCCTGGGCAATGGCCGTGGAGTGAGCCTCCTGCGACATCACCGAGCGGGCCGACAGTGAGACCAGGGTGAGGTCGCGGGTGGTGGAGAAGGTGATGGGACGGTCCTGGCCGCGGCGCACCGTGGACACCTGGGTACCGGCCGGGATGGTGATGTCGGATGACTGCGGCACCGACAGCCAGAACCGCAGGGGGGCGATGGCTGCCGTGGGCGGGAAGAGCTGGGCGCCGATGAGGTTGAGGAACTTCACGTAGTTGAGATCAGGCGTGCGGTTGATCCGGTAGATCAACTGGTCGGCCATGAAGGCGAAGGTCTCGATGAGCGTGACACCGGGGTCGGCGACGTTGTTGTCTGTCCACTCCGGGCAGGTGGCACTCACGTACCGCTTTGCCTCGTCGACGAGGTCCTGGAAGGCTCGGTCGTCGAGGTTGGGGACGGGGACGCTCATCTAGTCCTCCTGGGGAATGCGGTAGAAGGGCACCAGCAGATTGCGGGGGTCGTAGAGCCCCTTGAGGGTGTACTGCACGACGATGTTGATCAGCGCGGGATCGTCTGGATCGAACGTCACCGACACCCCCAGGATGTCGGCGCGGGTCTCCCAGCGGGCCAGCGACTGCTCGATGGTCATGCGCATGCGCGAGGCCAGCGACACCGACACCGGCTCGAAGACCAGGTCGTGAATGCCACACCCGAACTCCGGGCGCATCGGCCGCTCGCCGTAGGCGGTCCCGATGATGAGCCGGATCGAGCGCTCGACGTTCTCGTTGCCCGTGACCATGTTCATGCCGCCATAGGTGTTGGCACCCATGGGAAACGAGAAACCCCAGCCGGTGAAGTCGTTCTGGATGGTGTCGCCTGCCATCACGCCCCCAACGTCACGATCGCGCCGGCCACGTTGACCTCGGCGCCTTCCAGCGAGACCTCAGCACCCTCAAGCGAGATTGCGGAGGCACTGATGGAGACCTCGCCCTCGGAGGCGAGGTTGAGCGACGCTGCGGTGAGGGTCATCTCACCTTCGGCGGCGATGGTGATCGCGCCCTCGCCGTTGAGGGTGACCTCGGCGGCGTTGACGACGATGGCGCCCTCGGCGTTGATGGTGACCTCCGCCTCGCTGTTGATGGTGACCGGCTGGCCCTCGATGGTGGTGATGAGGATGCCCTCCTCGGGTGAGAGCCGGATCATGCACGAGGCGCCGAAGGTGGTGTTGAGGGTGACCGAGGAGTTCTCCGGGCTGTCGTCGAAGATCAGCTGGTGACCGTCGCGCGAGGTGAACGCGCGCTGCATGGGCACGCCCTGGATGAGCTCCTCCCACGGCACGCCGGGCTGGCGCTCCAGGCTGTACAGGCCGCCGAGCACGTAGGGCTGGTCGAACTGGCCGTTGGCAAACGCGACGAGCACCTCGTCGGTGGGCTCGGGCATCACCTGCCAGCCGGTGAGCTCGCCGCCACCGGACTGCACGACGCGCGCCCACGGGCTCACGTACTCCGGCTCCAGCCACGGGAACGACAGCAGCACCCGGCCCATCTGCTCGGGATCCTCGACGTCGACGACGACTGCCGGGTACACACCGGTGAGGCCCTTGGGAGCCTCGGCGGAGTCGGTGAGGCCGGCCAGGGTGCGGTCCTCGCGACCCGCGCAGGTGACCCGCGTGCGGTAGCCGGTGGTGCCGGGCAGGTACTCGTGCACGACCGCGGTGATCGTGTAGTCACCGCTCACCGCACCGGCGCCCTCAAGGGAGAGCGGGAGCATGGGCAGCGCGAACGGGTTTCCGATGATCTCCAGGTCGACGTTCGTGTACGCCGCCGCCAGTCGCATGGAGTAGCCCTCGGATGCGAGTTCGGCCGCGGCCTCGTTGGGCTGCCAGCGGGCGAACGTCGACTTCTGGCCCTCTCCGCCCAGTTCGGCCGAGAGCACCTCGGGCTGGAGCAGGATTGCGCTGCTGTCGTCCTCGACCACACCCTCGCCGATGTCCGGCAGCTTGAAC
>CAYFLO010000077.1:0-3072 GCA_964343995.1 uncultured Bifidobacteriaceae bacterium | reverse complement strand
GGCCGGCGCCGACAGAGTCTGGTCCCAGCCGCGCGCCGAGCCCACCGACGGCAGGCCCGAGCCGGATGCACTCGCGGTCATCGACAAGATCCGCTCGTCGCCGAGTTGGAAGGCCAGGGGCGGGGCGATGGGGCCCAGGGCCGGCGGGGCGAGTTCGGCCGGAGTGACGGGCCGGAAGTACAGGGTGGGGATGCCGACCTCGGGATCAACGCCGGTGTAGAGCACGAAGCCGACTTCGCGCGCGAGCCGCACCAGGAAGTCCCAGTCGGTCTCGTTGGCCTGGACGATCATGTCGTAGATGACGCCGGTGGGGAACGCGGCCGCATCGATCACGTGCTCGGCCGCGACAATCTCCACGACCTCGGAGTACATCGCCTCCGGAATTCCGCGGGTGTTGGTGGTCATGAGCATGCGCTGGCCGGCGTCGTAGGCGCGCACCACACTGCGCAGACCCAGGGTGCGGTCGTAGCGGGTCTCAACGGTGGCGACCTGACCGCTGAAGATTGCGGTGCCGACCGGCACCTCGGACGACGCGGCGCGGATCTCGACCTCGCTGCCGGGCACGAGACCGGTCTCGATGAGCAGAGTCATGTCGGGGTCGTCGAGTTCGATCTCTGCGACGCCAGGCAGATAGACGCCGAGCTCCACGCGCAGCGACCGCAGCTGAGCGGCGAACAGATCGAACGGCACGCCGTCGACCAGGATGATGAGGGCCTGCGACCCGTCACCGAGCGGGCTCAGGCTCACGACGACCCCAGGGCGGGAGGCGCCGACCGCTTCGTCGGCTGCGTGCGGACCAGGCCGGTCTCGGTGCGCGCGGGCAGGGTGGCGATGTTGGGCACCGACAGCACCGAGCCCGAGCCGATGCGCAGCGGGTCGTCGACGCCGTTGGCCTCGGCGAGATCGCGCCAGCGTGCCGGCGACCGGTAGAAGCGGTACGCCAGGTGCGGCAGCACGTCGCCGGGGTAGAGCTCGCCCTGCTGCTCGGTGGCCAGACCGCCGGACGTGGGGTTCTGCGCCACATCGGGCATCGGGTACTGCTGGAGGGTCATGCTTCCCGAGGCCCGCGTGGGGTTGCCGGAGTCGTCGAACCGCTCGATGGTGATGTTGAGCCCAGCCACGTACGACACCGGCGAGATGAAGTTGCCGAATTCGTAGATCACCAGCGGCGGGCTGTTGAGGCTCGGCGCGAACACCAGCGTGGGGTCGGCCTCCAGGAGTGCCAGGAGGGTGTCGATCGTCGGCTGGATCGACGACGCCGCCCCGGAGTTGGAGACCTGCCCGATCTCCGCCGGCAGGCAGGTGAGGGTGAAGTTGAACGACAGCGACATCGGGTTGGTGCCCTGCCACGCCACCGGCCCCGACCCTTGCGCGGCCGGGGAGTTGGTGACGACCCAACTGCTGGACTTGCTCACCTGGAACTGGCTGGGCGCGACCCAGAACGTGACGGTCGGTTCGACGCCGCCGAGCCCGGCCAGGCTCGCGACGGCCTGGGCCGGCGCGGTCGACGTGGCGCCCAGCAGCGTGGCCGGGTTGGTCCACGACGTGAGCGCCGACAGCGGCGCCGCGGCGATGCCGCCGCCGAGCAGGATCCGCAGGGTTGCCTGCGGCGGTGCCGTGCGCGAGTACGAGAACGAGGGGGTGGCCACCGCGCCGGTGGCATCCATCATCGTGAGGTCGTAGCCGGCGTAGTCGATGGTGAGTGACTCGAAGGCGAGATCGCTCTGGCTCGACGCGATCGGGGCGCCGAACTTGGGTGCCTGCCACTTGGTGGGCACGGCGTTGTGGAAGACGAACTGCAGCGTCTGTTGCGCGGGGGCAGCGCCGGGGACCGCGGGCGCCGTGTTCTGCACTCCGACGGTGATGGTGACGGTGGCCGGGCCGTTCTGGCGCGCGTACTCCATCCAGCCGGCGATGCTCGCCGAGCCGTTGGGGATCCACGGACGGTTGAGCGTGATCGAGCCCCACGTCTCGGTGGGGTAGTGACGGAACACGTCGGGCTGCACACCGCCGCCGCGCACGACTTGCCACTGCTGGGAGTAGTCGCCCAGGGAGAACGACTGCCAGTGCGCGCCGAGGTCCGGCGGAACGCCCTGCGGCAGCGGCGAGACGTCGAGCGTCATACCGCTGTACCAGCCGATGGGCCAGCCCGGATCGAACGGGCCGACCTGCACATCGATGGGGGGATTGCTCATCGCTGCTCCCTCACCAGTCGACCCCGTCGTTCACGATCGCGCAGGAACTCCCCGCGCAGCTGCTCGCGCAGGAACGGATAGAGCGCCCGCGCGTGCCGCTCCAGCCAGACACGGTCGACCGACGTGTCGGACGACGTGCTGCTCGAGGGAGCGGCATCGGGCGCGGGAGGCTCGCCGGCGCCCGAGCGCGCCGCGAGCTCGGCGAGCATGGGGCCCTCGTCATCGCGCGAGCGCAGCAGGGGTGCGGCGTTAGCGGGCGTGGCGGGTGTGGCAGTCCCGGCATCAGAACCGGTGTCGGACGATGAGCCCGAGAAGGTGCCGAAGGTCGGGCGCGGTGACGTCGCGCGCGACAGGGATTCGGCGAGTGCGGCGCCCAGGGATGCCGGAGGAGTGGCCACCTTCAGCGAGGCGGGAGCACTGGCCGCTGGCGGGGGCGCCTCGACCCGGGCGACGTCGGTGGACGGCGCCACGCTCGGCTCGGCACCGCGCACCCCGCTGCTGCTCACATCCGCCGGGATACCCGCTGCCATGCCGCTCACACCTGCGGTTGCCGAGGATCGCGGCACGAGGCTGGAGCGCTGCGGGGCCAGGGCGGACGCGGGCGGTGGTGTGGCACTGCGGGCCGACAGCTGCGGGGCGGCTCCGGCGCCGGTGGTGGACGGCGTCGCGCGCGAGGGGGAGGACGCTGCCGCGGCTGCCACGTTGCCGGCCGGTCGCCCCGGAAGGGCGGGAGCAGCCGGACCGCCGGCACGCTCCTCGACACGACGGGCCTGGTGCTCGAGGGCGTCGCGCTGGGCACCGGTGCCGGAGCGCTGCTGGGCAACGTGGGTGGCCTCGTGCGCGATGAGCTGGCGGCCGCGATCGCTGCTGAGCGGGC
>CAYFLO010000076.1:0-7157 GCA_964343995.1 uncultured Bifidobacteriaceae bacterium | reverse complement strand
GCGGATCGGTGAGTGCGAGCTCCTCCACATCGCGCAGGTGCGCGGTGGGGACGACGAGGATGTGCACGGGCGCCTGCGGGCTGATGTCGCGGAAGGCCACGGCCTCCTCGCTGCGATAGACGATGTCGGCCGGGATGTCTCCGGCGACGATGGCGCAGAACAGGCAGTCGGGCACGGGCGTCATCCTTCCACGGGCGGCGCTGACGCCGCCTGGCTCATCCGCCAGCGATCACTGCCCGCCAGCAGGGCCGCGGCCGCCGCCAGCCCCGCGCTCGATGTGCGCAGCACCGTGGGTCCCAGGCGCGTCACGGTGGCACCCGCGGCGGCGAATGCGGTGAGCTCATCAGGAGCGATCCCACCCTCCGGGCCGACGACGATGACGCAGGTCCCGCTCGGCGGCAGGCGCAGCGCTCCGACCGGCTCCCGCCCGTCCTCATGCAGCACGACCGCAAGCTCGGCCGCGCGCAGCCGGTCGGCCACCTGGGCCGTCGTGGCCAGCGGCGCGAGTTCGGGGAAGCGGGCGCGACGGCTCTGCTTGGCCGCCGACGTCAGCGCATCGCGCCAGCGCTGCTCGGACTTCTGCGCGCGGTCGCCCTTCCACTGCACGACGCAGTGCGCGGCTGACCACGGGACGATCTCATCGATGCCAATCTCGGTGAGCTGCTCGACGGCGAGTTCGCCGCGATCGCCCTTGGCCAGGGCCTGCACGACGACAACGCGCGGCTGTGACTGGGGCTCATCGGTCACCGACATCACGCTGACGACGAGAGTGTCGCGTCCTGGCAGGTCGGCCACCACCCCGCTCACCCGGCGACCGAGCCCGTCGACGAGGTCGACCGACTCCCCCACACGCAGCCGCACAACCGACACCGCGTGCCGCGCCTCCGCGCCGTCGAGGGTCACCCGACCACCGACCGCCGCCGCGGCGAGCGTGTCGGGCGCGGCGACGAAGACCGGCGCGCTCACTTGCCTCCGAACGCGCCCTTGAAGCGCGAGAAGATGCCGCCGCCCGCACCGGTGGCGCTCACCTGGATCGAGGTCTCGTCGCGCAGGTCGGCCAACTGACGCAGCAGCGCCTCCTGCTCGGAGTCCAGTCGCGTGGGCGTCACGACCACGAGGTGCACGTGCAGGTCGCCGCGGCCCCCGCTGCGCAGCCGTGCCGCACCGCGTCCCTTGAGCTGCAGGGTGTCACCCGACTGCGTGCCGGACTTCACGTCGATGTCGACCGGGCCGTCGAGGGTGTCGAGCACGGTGCGCGTGCCCAGCGCCGCGGCCGTCATCGGCACGGTGATCTCGCAGTGCAGGTCGTCGCCACGGCGCTCAAACACCGGGTCGGCCGGTACGACGACCTCGACGAACAGGTCGCCGGACGGCCCGCCATTGGGGCCGACCTCGCCCTCCCCCGACAGTTGGATGCGGGTGCCGGTGTCGACACCTGGCGGGATCTGGAAGGTGATCGTGCGCCGCGTGCGCACGCGTCCATCGCCCGAGCACTCCGTGCACGGGTGCGGGATGGTCGTGCCGAACCCGTGGCACTGCGGGCACGGACGCGAGGTCATCACCTGACCCAGGAACGACCGCTGCATCTGCTGCATCTCGCCGCGGCCGCGACACATCACGCACGTGACCGGCTCGCTGCCCGGAGCTGAGCCCGAACCCTGGCACGCACCGCACAGCGCCGCGGTGTCGACGGTGATCTCACGCGTGGCGCCGAACACTGTCTCCGACAGCGGCACCTGGATGCGGATGAGCGCGTCCTGGCCGCGTCGCTGGCGCGGACGGGGGCCGCGCTGGGCGCCGCCGCCGAAGAACGCATTCATGATGTCGCCGAAGTCGAACCCGGGAGCGTTGCCGAATCCGCCGCCGGCACGCAGTGGATCTCCGCCGAGGTCATACATCTGGCGCTTGTCGGGATCGCTCAGCACCTCGTAGGCGCTGGTGACCTCCTTGAACCGCTCCTGCGCACCCGGATCAGGGTTGACGTCGGGGTGCAACTCGCGCGCCAGGCGCCGGTAGGCACGCTTGATGTCCTCGGGGCTGGCGTCGCGAGCGACGCCCAGGAGCGCGTAGTAGTCGGTGCTCATGCGCTGCCGAGGATCCGGCTGAGGTACTGCGCGACGGCCTGCACGGAGGCGATAGTGCCGGGGTAGTCCATGTGCGTCGGGCCGACGATGCCGACGGACGCCACCGTGCTCTCCCCGCGCGTGTACGGCGCGGCGACGACCGACGTCGAGCCCATGCCCTCAATGGTGTGCTCCCGGCCGATGGTGACGGTGAGGGCACTGCCCGAGGTGGAGGCACCCAGCAGGCGCATGAGCACGACCTGCTCCTCCAGCGCCTCCAGTACCGGCTCCAGCCCGAGCGGGAACACCTCGCCGTATCGCGCGAGGTGGGCGGTGCCACCCATGACGACGCGCTCCTCGGTGCGCTCGACGATCTGCTCGAGCACCGATGCGACCACCGCGCTCACCAGGGGCTGGTCGGCCGCGGGGAACGACGACACGAGCTTCTGCAGGGCCGCCGGGATGTCGGCGAGGGAGACACCGGAGGTGGCCGTGTTGAGGCGCGCGCGCAGGTCGGCGAGCACCTGGTCGCTCACCGGGCCGTTGACGTCGATGACGTGCTGCTCGACGCGTCCGGTGTCGACGATGACCACGACCATGACGCGGGTGCTGCTGAGCGGGACGAGCTCGATGTGCCGCACGGACGAGCGCGACAGCGACGGGTACTGCACGAGCGCGACCTGGCGGGTGATCTGCGCGAGCAGGCGCACGGTGCGCGTCATGACGTCGTCGAGATCGACAGCCTGATCGAGGTAGGCCTGGATGGCCCGGCGCTCGGCGGCCGTGAGTGGCTTGACCTCCGAGAGACGGTCGACGAAGACGCGGTAGCCCAGGTCGGTGGGGACGCGGCCGGCACTCGTGTGCGGCTGGGCGATGAAGCCCTCTTCCTCCAGCGCGGCCATGTCGTTGCGGATGGTGGCCGGGGAGACGCCCAGGCTGTGCCGCTCGACGAGCGCCTTGGAGCCGACCGGCTCATGTGTGGCGACGTAGTCCTCGACGATCGCGCGCAGGACAGCAAGCCGTCGGTCCTCCAGCACGGCCACCTCCCGATCTGCCGAGGGGCCCGACCTGGACGGTCTTGGCACTCGGATGCGTCGAGTGCCAAGTCTAGGTGACGTGGGCGCCACGCGCCGCACGGCGGGCCGGAGGGCTACCTCCGGCCGAAGAGCCCGCCCAGACCGAGGAACCCGGCCACCTTGCGTAGGCCCTTGCCGAAGGAGCGCCGCGCACGCTTCCACCACGGCACGCGCTCCGGCTGCGGCGGGTGCGGATCCTGCTCGCTGTAGGCCGGGGGCAGCTCGGGCGCGGCGCCGTAGGCGGGCGGTGCGCCGTCGGCCCACAGGCCCGTGCGACCGGCTTCCGGATCGCCCATGAGCATCGAGCCACCCTCGGCGGCGGGCTCACCGTGCATCTCAGCCTCGAGGTCGTCGAAGTCGTCGCCGGGGATGGTGCCCCCACCGCCGGCACCACCCGCGGCGGGCTCGTCGGAGATGGTGATCGGGGTCTTCTCCGGCAGCGGACCGGCGCCACCAGAGGCACCGGATGAGGGCACGATCGACGGCCGTCGGGCCATCGCGCCGGTGTCGCCCACCGAGGCGCCCCGGGATCGGGCTGTCAGGCGGTCGTCCTCCCACATTGCGTCGGACATTGCACCCCCCTCCCCGGATCGGTCGCTGCCATCGTAGGGAATGCCCGTGAACCCGATTCAAGAAACGTGCAGGACGGTCGGGTCACCAGGTTTGAGCGGCCCATCCCGCGGGGATACCCGTGTCGAGTCCCGATCACGGGCTCATCGGAAGGAAGGGGTCACCGCCATGACACGCACATCCCGCAGGAAGGTCATCCGGTTCGCCGTGGCCACCACACCCGGAGCTCTGCTCCTTGCCGTCGCGGCCGTCATGACAGTGGCAGCCGAGCCCGTCAATGCCCTTCCCCTGAGCCCGGGGATCCCCTCGGTGGTGTCGATCGCGCCCGCCGCACCGGTGCCCGGTTCCCAGCCCCGCGACGGTGAGGCGAGGACCTGCATGATCGAGTCCTGGCTGTGCGGTAACGAGGGAGCGGTCAGTCCAGCAGATCGCGGATGACGGCATCGGCCAGGAGCCGTCCGCGCCGGGTGAGGACGAGCCGGCCGTCGGCCAGCGCCGTCTCGTCGAGCAGGCCGCGGGTGACCGCATCGGCCACCCGGGCCTGCTCGGTTGCGCGAAGCGCGTCGACCGAGAGTCCGTCGGCCAGCCGCAGTCCGAGCATGACCTGCTCCACGTGCCGGTCGTGCTCGTCGACCCGCTCACGTCCGGCGACCGGGTCGCCCGCGGCGAGGCTCTGCGCGTAGGTGCGCGGGTGCTTGTGGGTCCACCAGCGCTCACCGTCGAGGTGCCCGTGCGCGCCCGGGCCGATCGCCAGCCAGTCGCCGTCGGTCCAGTAGCCCAGGTTGTGCCGGCACTCCCCGCCCGGTCGCGCCCAGTTCGACACCTCATACCAGTGCAGTCCCGCGGCGGACAGGCGCTCGTCGACAAGGTCGTAGCGAGCGGCGGCGACGTCGTCATCGGGCGCCGGCAACTCACCACGCGCGATGCGCCGCTGCAGCGGGGTGCCGTCCTCGACGATGAGCGCGTAGGCCGACACGTGGTCGACGTCGGCACTGAGGGCATCGTCAAGGCTTCGGGCGAGGTCGTCGTCGGTCTCCCCCGGCGTGCCGTAGATGAGGTCGAGATTGACGTGCCCGAAGCCAGCCGCACGTGCGGCGCGCGCCGCCGTCACTCCCGCGCCGGGCTTGTGCGCGCGGTCGAGCACCGCCAGCACATGCGGCGCGGTGCTCTGCATGCCCAGCGACAGCCGCGTGTAGCCGGCCTCGAGCAGGCCGTCGAGCATCGGCCCATCGATCGTCTCGGGGTTGGCCTCGGTGGCGAGGACGTCCTTGCGCATCGCGCGGATGGTCTCGCGGGTGATGACGCGCGAGCCGATGGCCGCCTGGATCGGCACCTCGAACTGCTGGCGCGGGATGAGCTCCTTGAGCTTGGCCGTCATCATCGTTCCGTAGGCCATCGCCTTGTCGCGGTGCACGATGGCGCTGAACGCGTCGACCGGATCGCCATGCAGGAGGATGTCGACCTTGACCAGGTCGGCCTCCTGCTCGCCGCTGAGCTCGTAGTCCAGCGAGGCGTAGCCGCGGGTGCGCGACTTAAGCTGATCGAAGAAGTCGAACACGATCTCGGCCAGCGGCAGCGTGTAGCGCATCTCGACGCGGTCCTCAGACAGGTAGTCCATGCCCAGCAGAGTGCCGCGACGGCCCTGGCACAGCTCGATGACGGTGCCGACGAACTCGCTCGGCAGGATGATCGTGGCCTTGACGACCGGTTCGAAGATGTGACCGATCTTGCCGGCGGGGAACTCGCTGGGGTTGGTGACGACCGTCTCCTCCCCCGCGTCAGTGACCAGGCGGTAGATGACGTTGGGCGCGGTGGAGATGAGGTCGAGGCCGGCCTCGCGCTCGAGCCGCTCGCGCACGATCTCCATGTGCAGAAGGCCCAGGAACCCGCAGCGGAACCCGAAGCCCAGGGCCAGCGACGTCTCGGGCTCGTAGACCAGAGCGGCGTCGTTGAGCTTGAGCTTGTCGAGGGCGTCGCGCAGCTCGGGGTAGTCCGAGCCGTCGATCGGGTACAGGCCGGAGTAGACCATCGGCTTGGGGTCGCTGTAGCCGCCCAGGGGCTCGGTGGCGCCCTTGGACGCGGCGGTGACGGTGTCGCCGACGCGCGACTGGCGCACGTCCTTCACGCCGGTGATGAGGTAGCCCACCTCGCCGACGCCCAGGCCGGCACCGGGGATGGGCTCGGGGCTGATGACGCCGATCTCAAGAAGCTCGTGCACGGCGCCGGTCGACATCATCTCGACCTTCTCGCGCGCACCGATGCGTCCGTCGACCACGCGCACGTAGGTGACCACGCCGCGGTAGGTGTCGTAGACGGAGTCGAAGATCATCGCGCGCGCGGGTGCGTCGGCACGGCCCTCGGGGGCGGGGATGACCTCGACGACGCGCTGGAGCACCTCCTTCACACCCTGACCGGTCTTGGCCGAGGTGAGGAGCACCTCCTCGGGCGAGCAGCCGATGATCTTGGCGAGCTCGGCGGCGTACTTCTCCGGCTGCGCGGCCGGGAGGTCGATCTTGTTGAGCACCGGAACGATGACGAGGTCGTTCTCCAGCGCCAGGTACAGGTTGGCCAGAGTCTGCGCCTCGATGCCCTGCGCGGCGTCGACGAGCAGGATCGCGCCCTCGCACGCGGCCAGCGAGCGCGACACCTCGTAGGTGAAGTCGACGTGGCCCGGGGTGTCGATCATGTTGAGGACGTAGTCGCGGCCGTCGGCGGCCACGTAGGGCAGGCGCACGGCCTGGCTCTTGATGGTGATGCCGCGCTCACGCTCGATGTCCATGCGGTCCAGGTACTGGGCCCGCATCTGGCGCGGGTCGACGACGCCGGTGACCTGCAGCATGCGGTCGGCCAGGGTCGACTTGCCATGGTCGATGTGCGCGATGATGCAGAAGTTCCGGATGACCGACGGGTCGGTCGAGCCGGGCGTCCAGGCAGTCACGCGCGTCCCCTCACGATGGCGGCCGGCGGGTCGGCCGCGCCGGCGAACCAGGGCTCCCACGAGGGGCGGCCCGGCCCGGCCGGGGTGGTTTGGCCCGATTTGGGCCGGGGACCAGCCTACGGGTACTCTGGGCCGCTGCTTCACGGCAGCACCCAGACCTCCCGCTTCCCGGCACCACCTACTGAACGAAGGCACCCGTGGCGAACATCAAGTCGCAGATCAAGCGCAACCGCACCAATGAGAAGGCGCGGCTGCGCAACAAGGCCGTCAAGTCCTCGCTGAAGACCCACGTGCGCAAGTTCCGTGAGGCCGCGGCCACCGGCGACGCTGCCGCCGCCACCCAGGCTGCCCGCGCGGCCGGCAAGGCCCTCGACCAGGCCGTGAGCAAGGGCGTCATCCACGCCAACCAGGCCGCCAACCGCAAGTCGGCCATCGACAAGAAGGTCGCGGCCCTCTAGCCGCCCACCGTCATCGACGGGCGTCTCCCCCTCGGGGAGGCGCCCGTTGCCG
>CAYFLO010000075.1:0-7229 GCA_964343995.1 uncultured Bifidobacteriaceae bacterium | reverse complement strand
GGACGGACCCAGGTCGACCACGCACTGGTCCATGGCAATGCGCCCGACGATCGGGCAGTCGCGCCCGCCCACCCGCACATGAGCCCGCGTGCTCGCCGACCGCGGCAGGCCGTCGGCGTAGCCGATCGGCACCAGGCCCAGAACGGTCTCCTCGCCCGCGGTCCAGATGCCGCCGTACGACACGCGCGTGCCGGCCGACACCCGCTTGACGTGCGCGAGTCGCGCCCGCAGCGTCATCGCCGGGCGCAGGCCCAGGTCGGCGGCGGCGTGGTGGCCCGCCGAGAGTCCGTAGATCGCGATACCGCTGCGCACATGCGTGAAGTGGCAGTCCGGGTGCGCGAACACCGCCCCGCTGTTGGCCAGGTGCACGACATCGTCCGGCAGTCCGGCGGCACGCCAGGTTTCCAGGGCCTGCGTGAACCGCGCACGCTGCTGCGCCACCGTCGGGCTGCCGGGCGTCTCTCCGTCGGCCAGATGCGACCACAGGCCCACCGGCTCCAGCGTCGTGGAGTGACGCTGCAGTGACGCGATCGCGTCGGGCAGCTCCCCCGCCGTCAGGCCGTTGCGGGTGAGCCCGGTGTCGACCTTGACGTGCACGCGCGCACGCCGGCCCACGGCGGCGGCCGCCGCAGCGATCTCGTCCAGCGCCCATGTGCTCGACGCGGTGAGGTCGACATCGTTCTCCACACACGCGCGAAGGTCAGGGTCCCCCGGTGCCCACAACCACGCCAGCACGCGGCCGGTATCGCCGGCGGCGCGAAGGGCCAGGGCTTCGGAGGGCAGCGCCACACCGAGCCACGTGGCGTCGTTCTCGCGCAGTGTGCGTGCCACGGGCACCGCACCGTGGCCGTAGGCATCGGCCTTGACGACCGGGATCACCTCGGCACCGGCAGCAGCGGCCCGCACCACCCCGAGGTTGTGCGCGATCGCGGCATGGTCGACCTGGGCGACGGCGCGGGTCATGACGATCCCTGGAGCGCAGATCCGGCCGCCTCGCGTCGGGCCGAGGCGACGGCGGCGCGCACGCACGCCGCAATATCCGTCGCGGTCGCGGGCTCGGGCGCGAGTCGGCCCGCGCGTCCGTGCAGCCACACCGCGGCCGCGACGGCACGGGCCACGTCGGCTGCATCCGCGCGCGGTGCGCGCGCGTGCAGGCCGGCGAGCACAGCGGTGGTGATGCCGGTGAGCACGTCACCGGAGCCGGCCGTGCCCAGGGTCGACGTGCCCTCGGCGTCGATCCAGGCAGTTCCCTGCGGTGGAGCGATCACGGTGCCGGGTCCCTTGAGCACGACGACGGCCGCGAGCGTGTCGGCCAGGGCGCGCGCCGCCACCAGGCGACCCACGTCGGCCGGCAGAGGCGTTGCCACGGCCGTCGCGATCCGGGCGAACTCGCCCTCGTGCGGGGTGAGCACCGTCGAAAGGCCGCGCGCCGCGCGATCGGCGATCGCGGCACGCACCGCTGACGATGAGGCGACGACGCTCAGGGCCCCGGCATCGAGCACGACCGGCACCTCGGCGGCGAGCACGGCGAGCACGACCTGTTCGTCGTCTGCGCCGCCAGCCAGACCCGGGCCCACGCCCCACGCGGTCACGCGCGAGCAGGCCGACGGTTCCTGCGTGCTGCGCACGACGTCGGCGAAGTCGCGCACGACGAGGTCGGCGATGCCGTCGCCGCGGTCGAGCACGTGCACCATGCCGATGTCGGCATGCCGCGCACCGGCCGCGGCGAGCAGTGCCGCTCCCGGGTACTGAACCGAGCCGACGGCCAGCCCCGCTACGCCGCGCGCGTACTTGTAGTCGTCGATGTCCGGGCCTGGCACGAACGCCGCGACCTCGGCCGCGTCGATGACCTGCGCCACCGGCGCTCCGTCGTCGGGAAGGCCGATCTCCACCAGTTCGACCAGGCCGGCATGGTCCGGTGCCAGGAGCACGCCGGGCTTCAGACAGCCGAAGGTGACCGTGGCATCGGCGCACACCGCACCGGGGCCGGCCAGGCCCGTGTCGGCGTCGACACCGCTGGGCACGTCGACCGCGACGATCAGCCCGCCACCGGACGCCGCCTGCTCCACCGCACTCGCCGCACGACCGCTGAGCCCGACGCGGCCGCCGATCCCGGCGATGCCGTCGAGCACGAGATCCGCATCATCAGGAACGTCGGTGACCAGCAGCCCGCCGGCGGCCAGCAGGGCCGCGGCACCCTCGGCGTGCACGGTGTCGGCGATCGCCACGGCCTGCACTTGGCAGCCGCGTCGAGCCAGGAACGCCCCGGCCCACAGGGCGTCGCCGCCGTTGCCACCCGGCCCTGCGAGCACGCACACGCGCGACCCCACCACGCGCCCGCGGATCGATTCCAGCAAACCTGCACACGCCACCGCGAGCCCGAACGAGGCACGCTGCATGAGCGTGCCCTCCGGCAGGAGCGCCATCGCCTGCGCCTCCAGGGCGCGCACCTGCGCAACCTCGCGCACGGCAGTCACGACGTCACCGCCCGCGAGGCGACGACGAAGGCAACGGCCATGCCCCCATCGTGACTGATCGACACGTGCCAGTGCGCGATCCCGCGGGAGATCGCCGCCTGCTCCACCGTGCGGCTGACAACGAGGATCGGTTCGCCGCGCTCACCGCGCAGCACCTCACAGTCGTGCCACTCCAGGCCGCGGGTGTCGACGAGCACCTTGGCCACGGCCTCCTTGGCCGCCCAGCGGCCGGCGATCGAGGCGGGCGATACCGCAAGCGCGCGCTCGCGCTCGGTGAGGATGCGCTCGACGAAGGACGGGCGCCGATCGACGACGTCACCGATCCGCGCGACGTCGACCATGTCCACGCCGACGCCGACGACCGACCCGGGCAGCAGCGCTACTCCACGGTGACGGACTTGGCGAGGTTGCGCGGCTGGTCGACATCGTGACCCTTGGCCGTGGCGAGCTCGCAGGCGAAGACCTGCAGGGGCACCGTGGCGACCAGCGGCTGCATAAGCGCGGGCACGGCGGGGATCCTGATGACGGAGTCGGCGTGGGCGACGATGCCGTCGTCGCCCTCCTCGGCGATCGCGATGACGCGCGCACCGCGGGCGCGCACCTCCTGAATATTGGAGATCATCTTGTCGCGCAGCACCGGCGTGCCCGTGGCCGACGGCACGACGACGATCACCGGTACGCCCTCCTCGATCAGGGCGATGGGACCGTGCTTGAGCTCGCCGGCGGCGAATCCCTCGGCGTGCATGTAGGCGAGCTCCTTGAGCTTCAGCGCGCCCTCGAGAGCGACCGGGAAGCCCACGTGCCGTCCGAGGAACAGCACGCTGGAGGAGTGCGCGAGCTCGCGCGCGAGGGCGCGCACCGGCTCGGTGGTGTCCAGGGCCAGGTCGACGGCGGCGGGCATGTTGTCGAGCTCGTCGAGCACCGCGCGGATCTGCTCCTGCGGCATTGAGCCACGCGCCTGGGCGAGATACAGGCCCACGAGGTCGGCCGCGATGATCTGGGTGAGGAACGCCTTGGTCGACGCGACCGCGATCTCCGGGCCGGCGTAGGTGTAGAGCACGGCGTCGGCCTCGCGCGGGATGGTCGAGCCCACGGTGTTGCAGATCGCCAGCGTGCGCGCACCCTGCTCCTTGGCATGGCGCAGGGCCATGAGGGTGTCCATGGTCTCGCCGGACTGCGAGATCGCGATGACCAGGCTGTCCGGTCCCACGATCGGATCGCGGTAGCGGAACTCGCTGGCGAGCTCGACGTCGACCGGCAGGTGCGTCCAGTGCTCGATCGCGTACTTGGCCACGAGGCCGGCATGGGCGGCGGTGCCGCAGGCCACGACGATCACCTTGGTGATCGAGCGCAGGGTGGCGTCGTCGAGGCCGGCCTCGTCAAGGGTGATGCGCCCGTCGCGGTCGACGCGGCCGCGCAGCGCATCGGCCACCGCCCGCGGCTGCTCGGCGATCTCCTTGAGCATGAACAGGTCGTAGCCACCCTTCTGGGCCGCCGAGGCGTCCCAGTCGACGGTGAAGGCGCGCGGCTGCACCGGCTCGCCGGCGAAGTCAGTGACCTGGATGGTGTCGGCGGTCATCGCGACGATCTGGTCCTGGCCGAGCTCCAGGGCATGGCGCGTGTGCTCGACGAAGGCGGCGACGTCGGAGGCCATGAAGTTCTCACCGTCGCCGACTCCCACGACGAGCGGGCTGTTGCGACGGGCGCCCACGACCAGTCCGGGGGCATCGCGATCCAGGGCCACCAGGGTGAAGGCGCCCTCCAGGCGTCGGCACACGCGGCGCATCGCCTCGACGAGGTCGTCGTCGGTGCCGGGCAGCGTGGCGGCGAGCAGGTGGGCAACCACCTCGGTGTCGGTCTGCGAGGTCATCCGCACGCCGGCCGCTGCGAGCTCCTCGCGCAGTTCGGCGTAGTTCTCGATGATCCCGTTGTGGATGACCGCCACGCGCTCGTTCTGGCTCACGTGCGGGTGGGCGTTGGAGTCGGTGGGGCCACCATGGGTGGCCCAGCGGGTGTGGCCGATGCCGGTGGTGGAGTCGGGCAGCGGATCGTGGCCCAGGAGCTCCTCGAGGTTGGCGAGCTTGCCGGCCTTCTTGCGCACCTCCAGGCGCCCGTCGGAGATGACGGCCACGCCGGCGGAGTCGTAGCCGCGGTACTCCAGGCGCCGCAGGCCCTCGACGATGACCTCGAGCGCCTGCTTCTGGCCGACGTACCCGACGATCCCGCACATGCGCGCCAGCCTACGCGGCGCCCCGTCCCGCCTTCGGCGCTCGACCTCCCGCGTCGCGCGCGTGCGGCCACCCCCGCCTCGAACGGGCTGGCACCATGGCCCGGTGATCACCGTGCGCGTGACGGCACCGGCGGCCCTGGCCGACGACATCCGCACCGTGCTCATGGCCGAGCCCGGGCTGTCGTCACTGACCGTCCAGCCCAGCGAGTCGCCCGTGGGCACGTGCTTCACCGCCAACATCCCCCGCGAGCACGCCAACCGCATGGTCGAGGCCCTGCACGCTCTCGGCGTGCAGGAGGAGGGGACGATCCAGCTCATCCCCGCGGGCACGTGGATCTCCCAGCGCGCCTACGAGGCCGATATCGCCGCCCCCGGCGCCGCCGCCGACGCGGTCGTGTGGGCCGATGTGATCGAACGGGCCTACCAGGAGACCGCCCTCACCTGGATGTACCTGTCGTTCATGGTGCTCGCCACGCTGCTCGCCGCGATCGCCGTCATCACCGACTCCACCGTGCTGCTCATCGGCGCGATGGTGCTGGGACCGGAGTTCGTCGCCGTCGCCGCCCTGGGCCTGGCACTCGTGCGTCGACGACGCCGCCTGTTCGTGCAGTCGGTGCGCACGCTGGCGATCGGCTTCGCCGTGTCGATCCTGGTCACCACCGCCGTCGTCGCGATCCTGCGCGCCTTCCACCTGGTCACCATCAATGATGTCTCCGCTCCGCACGGGGCCACCGACTTCATCGCATCCCCGAACATCTGGAGCCTGCTGGTCGCGTTCCTGGCCGGCGTGGCCGGCGTCCTGGCGATCACGTCCGCGCGCGGCGGCGGCCTGGTCGGGGTGTTCATCTCGGTCACCACGATTCCGGCGTCCGGGTACATCGCGGTCTCGGTGGTGTTCGCGCGCTGGGAGCCGGCCCTGGGCAGCCTGGAGCAATTGATCATCAACATCGCCGGCATGGCGGTGGCCGGCTGGATCACCCTGGCGCTGCAGCAGCGCATCTACGCGCGGATCCCCGCCCTGCGGGTGCCGGCCTCGGTCAGAGCGCGAGGCAGGCGCGCACAACGCTGACGAGGTCGTCAGCGACCTCCTGCGCGAGCTCGGCCGTCGGAGCTTCGACCATCACGCGCACGACCGGCTCGGTGCCCGACGGGCGCAGCAGCACCCGACCGTCGGCGCCCAGGCGCTGCTGGGCCTCGCTGACGGCGGCCACGACCGTGGCGTGACCAGCGAGGGCGTCCTTGTCGACATCGCGCACATTGATGAGCACCTGCGGGTACTTGGTGACGGCCGCCGCGAGCGCGCCCAGAGAGCGGCCGGTGCGTGCCATCTGCGCGAGCAGCTGCAGTGCGGTGAGGATGCCGTCGCCGGTGGTGGCGTGATCGAGCATGACCACATGCCCGCTCTGCTCCCCGCCCAGGCGGAAGCCGTCGGCGCGCATCGCCTCCAGCACGTAGCGGTCGCCCACCCCGGTCTCGATGACGTCGATCCCCGCATCGGCCATCGCGCGCTTGAAACCCAGGTTGGCCATCACCGTGGCGACGACCGTGCGGCCGGGCAGGCGACCGGCATCGGCCATCGCCTGCGCCAGGATCGCCAGGATGTGGTCGCCGTCGACGATGCTGCCGTCGGCCGCCACGGCCAGGCAGCGGTCGGCGTCACCGTCATGTGCGATCCCGGCATCCGCACCGTGCGCGACGACCTCGTCGGCCAGGGCGGCGATGTGGGTGCTGCCGCAGTTGTCGTTGATGTTCAGGCCGTCCGGATGCGCGTGGATGGCGATGACGTCGGCGCCGGCGGCCCGCAGCACCTCCGGCGACAGCTGCGAGGCGGCACCGTTGGCGCAGTCGACGACGACGCGGATGCCGGCCAGCGACACATCGACGGTCGACAGCAGGTGCTCGGCGTACAGGGCCACCGCCTGCTCGTCGCGACGCACCCGACCCACGGCCTCGCCCAGGGGTCGATCCCAGGGCTCGCCCATGCGCTGCTCGATGGCGTCCTCGATCGCGTCGTCGAGCTTGTGACCGCCGCGGGAGAAGAACTTGATGCCGTTGTCGGGCATCGGGTTGTGCGAGGCCGACAGCATCACGCCGAGGTCGGCACCGAGCCGGTCGGTGAGGTAGGCGACGCCCGGCGTGGGCAGGACGCCCAGGAGCACGACGTCGACACCGGCACTGGCCAGGCCGGCCACGACCGCGGCCTCCAGGAACTCCCCGCTGGCGCGACCATCACGACCCACGACGGCGACGGGACGGTGACCCGCGAACGCCCCGGCCTCGGCCAGCACGTGTGCAGCCGCGACCGACAGGTCCAGGGCCAGCTCGGCCGTGAGATCGCGGTTGGCGAGCCCCCGTACCCCGTCGGTGCCGAAGAGTCGGCCCACGCGACTAGCGCTTGCTGTACTGGGGCGCCTTGCGGGCCTTCTTCAGGCCGTACTTCTTGCGCTCCTTGGCCCGCGGGTCGCGGGTCAGGAAGCCGGCCTTCTTCAGCAGCGGGCGGTTGCCCTCAGCGTCGATCTCGT